>NZ_JBAWSY010000003.1:0-217874 GCF_037104765.1 Psychrobacillus mangrovi
ATTTCCCATTACGCAAGTAAGTAAGATCCCTCAAAGACGATGAGGTAGATAGGTTCGGGGTGGAAGCGTGGCGACACGTGCAGCTGACGAATACTAATCGATCGAGGACTTAACCAAATATGAATTTGCATGCAATCAATGTCTTTTATCCAGTTTTGAAAGAATAAAAAATTTATTAAAAAAACACTTGTAAAATTCTACAGAGTTGTTATAATAAAACTTGTCTTTCAATAATAATTCAAGTCTAGTGATGATGGAGAAGAGGTCACACCCGTTCCCATACCGAACACGGAAGTTAAGCTCTTCATCGCCGATGGTAGTTGGGGGTCTCCCCCTGTGAGAGTAGGAAGTCGCTGGGCTTGCATTAAAAATACATAAGTATTTGATAATATTATATTACCCAGGAGGATTAGCTCAGCTGGGAGAGCATCTGCCTTACAAGCAGAGGGTCGGCGGTTCGAGCCCGTCATCCTCCACCATATTTTACTCTTCGCCGGAGTAGCTCAACTGGTAGAGCAACTGACTTGTAATCAGTAGGTTGAGGGTTCAAGTCCTTTCTCCGGCACCATTTTTAGAGCCATTAGCTCAGTTGGTAGAGCATCTGACTTTTAATCAGAGGGTCGTAGGTTCGAATCCTACATGGCTCATCACTTTTAAGTGAATAATGCATGCGGGTGTGGCGGAACTGGCAGACGCACTAGACTTAGGATCTAGCGCCGCAAGGCGTGGGGGTTCGACTCCCTTCACCCGCACCATTTAATTTAATAACCGAGCGGAAGTAGTTCAGTGGTAGAACACCACCTTGCCAAGGTGGGGGTCGCGAGTTCGAACCTCGTCTTCCGCTCCAAAGATTCATTTAAGTGCCGGGGTGGCGGAACTGGCAGACGCACAGGACTTAAAATCCTGCGGTAGGTGACTACCGTACCGGTTCGATTCCGGTCCTCGGCACCACTTTTATGAAAAAAAAAAGCGCCCGTAGCTCAATTGGATAGAGCGTCTGACTACGGATCAGAAGGTTGTGGGTTCGACTCCTGCCGGGCGCGCCATATAGACGGGAAGTAGCTCAGCTTGGTAGAGCACTTGGTTTGGGACCAAGGGGTCGCAGGTTCGAATCCTGTCTTCCCGACCAGTATTTATTAGAATGGGGCCTTAGCTCAGCTGGGAGAGCGCCTGCCTTGCACGCAGGAGGTCAGCGGTTCGATCCCGCTAGGCTCCACCATATTTTTATAAACTTAAAATCTTGGCGGCGTAGCTCAGCTGGCTAGAGCATTCGGTTCATACCCGAAAGGTCGTGGGTTCGACTCCCTCTGCCGCCATCTTAAGGACCTTTAGCTCAGTTGGTTAGAGCAGACGGCTCATAACCGTCCGGTCGCAGGTTCGAGTCCTGCAAGGTCCACCAACAATATTTCGGAGGAATACCCAAGTCTGGCTGAAGGGATCGGTCTTGAAAACCGACAGGCGGGTCATACCGCGCGGGGGTTCGAATCCCTCTTCCTCCTCCATTTTAAAATTGTTGATGAAAGATTTATTACTTAATTATTATTATCGCGGGGTGGAGCAGTTCGGTAGCTCGTCGGGCTCATAACCCGAAGGTCACAGGTTCAAATCCTGTCCCCGCAACCAAATGGTCCCGTGGTGTAGCGGTTAACATGCCTGCCTGTCACGCAGGAGATCGCCGGTTCGATCCCGGTCGGGACCGCCATTTATAAATTTGTTAGTTAGAGATTTAGGACAAGCAAGCAAATCGAGGAAGCAATCGAACGAAAGAAGGAGCGTACTCAAGTACGTGACTGAATGAGTGAGTGCAGCTGACAAAGAGTTGCGTAGCTTAGCGTAAATCGAAGAGGCTCAGTAGCTCAGTCGGTAGAGCAAAGGACTGAAAATCCTTGTGTCGGCGGTTCGATTCCGTCCTGAGCCACCATCTACTGCGGGTGTAGTTTAGTGGTAAAACCTCAGCCTTCCAAGCTGATGATGAGAGTTCGATTCTCTTCACCCGCTCCAATAATGGGCCTATAGCTCAGCTGGTTAGAGCGCACGCCTGATAAGCGTGAGGTCGATGGTTCGAGTCCATTTAGGCCCACCATTATTCCGAAGTAGCTCAGTGGTAGAGCAATCGGCTGTTAACCGATTGGTCGTAGGTTCGAGTCCTACCTTCGGAGCCATCATATGGGGAAGTACTCAAGTGGCTGAAGAGGCGCCCCTGCTAAGGGTGTAGGTCGGGCAACCGGCGCGAGGGTTCAAATCCCTCCTTCTCCGCCATATGTTTGGCCCCTTGGTCAAGCGGTTAAGACACCGCCCTTTCACGGCGGTAACACGGGTTCGAATCCCGTAGGGGTCATATTAAAAAGCATGTTTCCAATAAGGAAGCACGTTTTTTTTTGTATATTTTTCTATAAAAGCATTTCTTTTTTATTACAAGATAAATAGAATTTTTTAAATTTAATTAAATCATTTTTTAGATAGAGTTGGAGTGAGCAATATAAGAAATCATGTTAGATTTCTTGTTTCGGCTTAATAAAGTAGAAATTCTTAGTAAAACCTGGATAAAAAAGAAAGATGTTTATTTTTTAATGATTTAAGTAAGAGGAAGGGTTCAATTAGTAATTATGCCATAGGGATCCTCTTAATATAATATGAATATGGTGAGCTTTAAGCTTTGGCATATTGGGAATACGTTTCAATAAAACTTAGATTCCGATTATTGCACACGGTATATGGAATCTATTAGGTTCTTTTATGCCTACAATATTTTGATGTTTTAGACTTAGTATAAGGA
Source organism: Psychrobacillus mangrovi (assembly GCF_037104765.1). NCBI lineage: Bacteria > Bacillati > Bacillota > Bacilli > Caryophanales > Bacillaceae > Psychrobacillus > Psychrobacillus mangrovi. The sequence continues at coordinate 2,777 of NZ_JBAWSY010000003.1, forward strand.
ATTAATAATAATATATAAAAATAAAAAGCAAGGAAGTCGTTAAACTTCCTTGCTTTAATCTATTCTGATTAGATTATATAACCTATAAGTAAGCCAATTCCAAGTAAGAAAACAAAAATTGTATTTGTAAGTGCTGTATCCTTCATTGCCAACCCAACTTCAAGATGATTTTCTTTCTCTCTAAATAGTTTTATGGCATGTATTGGTTTTTTAATACTTAACAGGACTAATAAAGCCCACGGAGTTACAGCTTGCAAAATAACTAACACAATAACCCAAAGATAGGACACGAGAAAGAAAGAAGCTAAAATAGTAATGGCATTTTTTCTTCCTACAAGAATAGCCATTGTTTTTCTGCCGCCTTTTTTGTCTTCAACAATATCTCGAATATTGTTAGAAAGCATGATTGCAGCTACAAGGAGTGCACTTGGTATCGATAAGATAATAGCAAAGCTTGGCACAGAACCTACTTGAATGAAAGTTGATATTAGCACTATAAGCATTCCCATCACAATACCACTAAAAAGTTCTCCAAATGGGGTATAGGCTATTGGATAAGGACCACCAGTATATAAATATCCAATTAGCATACTAATTCCACCAACGACTAATAATATCCAGGAAGTTTCGTAGCATATGTATATACCTAATAAGGCCGCAAATCCATATAACATTAATGCAAGCTGCAAAACAGTTTTAGGCTTTACTCCATTTCTGACGATTGCTCCTCCAATCCCGATGGACTCCTCACTGTCTAATCCACGTACAAAATCATAATATTCATTAAACATATTGGTAGCTGCCTGTATAAAAAGACATGCAAATAACATTGCTAAAAATAATAGCCAGTTAATATTTGTGTAATAAAGTGCAATCATCGTTCCTAAAAATACAGGAGCAAATGAAGCTGTTAATGTATGTGGTCTTGTTAATTTCCACCAAATTCGCCAACCACTATCGGCTTGAAGTTCATGAGACATAGGTTTTTCTCTCCTTTAAAAGAATCAATCTCAATTTTAGCATATATTCATTGCTAAATGTGTGCCGAAAACGGTAGAAAGATGTATGATTAAGGGTAGAGTATTTTAATAGATGATGAGTAAATCTTAAGCTTATTTATACGGAGGTAATATTTATGCCGAACACCACCGGTCAACAGAAGTCAACATTACGTTTTTATACAGAAACAATCGAAGTATCAAGATTATCAGCTCATGCATTTTTTGAAGCAGGAGATGAAAGTTATAAAGGAAAACGTTTTTTCTGGCAAAATAAAGAGAAGACTTTTACTTTAGTTGGTCTTGGTCATGCACATATACTTACGAATGAACTAGAAGGTAGCAGATATACTGACATTGCATCCAAATGGCAAGAGTTATGTGAAACATCATTAAAAGAGAAAGTAGATGTTTCTCCAATTCTTTTTGGTGGTTTCTCTTTTGATCCTAAAAATAACATTTCTTCTGAATGGGATACATTCCCGTCTAGTTTTTTTGCTGTTGCAACATTTCAGCTTGTCATTCGCAATGAACAAGCATTTGTAAGTGTTCATTACATAACAGATGAAGAAGATAGTACAGAAGCATTTGAGAGATTGCGAATTGAACGTGACGCTTTAATTCACACAGCGCAAGTAAAAGAATTAAAAGTTCACGAAAAACCTAATTTAATTGGACGAGAAGACCGACTTAAAGATGAATATTTGCAGGCTGTTGAGAATGTAACCAATCAAATTCGAAGCAATGAAGTTAATAAGGTAGTAATAGGTCGATCGCTAAAGCTTACTTTTGATAATAAGTTCTCCTCTTCCACAGCAATTTATAATGCATCATTAGAACAACCAGAAAGTTATTTATTTGGATTAGAGAAAGACGATAAAATCTTTTTTGGTGCGACACCGGAAAGATTAGTAAAAGTAGAAGGTGGACAAGTATTATCTGCAGGACTTGCGGGCTCTGTTAGACGTGGAAAAAATTCGATGGAAGATAAAGAACTTGGAGAAAGATTATTGGTAGACAGAAAAAACCTTGGAGAACATCAATTTGTAGTAGAGATGATACGAAAAGTTTTTAACCAATATTGTGAAGAAGTTAAGATTCCATCGAGACCAAAATTAATGAAAGTCAGAGATATCCAACATTTATTTACACCAGTTGAAGGGAAAATAAAAAAAGGAGCTTCCCTATTTGAATTTGTTGAGGCATTGCATCCTACACCTGCATTAGGGGGAGAACCACGGGAAAAGGCAGTAGATATTATTAGAGAAGCGGAAAAAATGAATCGTGGTTATTACGCAGCACCTATTGGTTGGATCAATACAGATGGTGATGGAGAATTCGCAGTTGGTATTCGTTCCGCATTAATAGAAAACGATCAGGCTTATTTATTTGCAGGCGGTGGAATTGTAGCAGAGTCTTCATCTTTAGAGGAATTTGAAGAAACCCGTGTGAAATTTCGACCGATGCTTCGAACACTTGGAGGAAATATGAATGAATAACAACACCTATTTGACATCTTATGTAAATCATTTTGTAGAAACGGTAAAACAGGCAGGCGTTAAAGATGTTGTTATTTGTCCAGGTTCAAGGTCAACGCCATTAGCTTATGGTTTTGCGAAAAGTGAAGGATTTGAATTTTATCGTCAAATTGATGAACGATCTGCTGCATTTTTTGCTTTAGGAATTGCAAAAGCAAAAAAATCCCCAGTCGTGTTACTTTGTACATCGGGAACTGCAGCAGCAAATTTCTTTCCGGCAATTGTTGAGGCTTATTATGCACGTATTCCGTTACTAGTAATTACAGCTGACAGACCACATGAATTAAGAGAAGTGGGTGCTCCTCAAGCAATTGATCAAATTCATTTATATGGAAAGCATGTGAAATGGACGGTTGACTTTCCAATTCCGGAGGATAATGAAGAAAATTTATCTTTTATAGAACGCCATATTCAACGTGCGATTACAACTTCTAAAGCTTCGCCAATGGGTCCGGTACATATAAATGTCCCATTCCGTGAGCCTCTTTTGATTAATATGGAGCAACAAGATTCATCGGTGCAGATCAGTAAGTCGGAAGTGGGGCAGCTAGTTCCTAGTCAAGAGTTTATTACTTGGTATAAAGAGCTGTTGCAAAAAGAAGATAAAGGTTTATTTATTGTTGGTGATTCTCTTTCAACAACAGAAGGTTTTTGGGATTTTGCAAGAACAGTTCAATGGCCAGTTTTAGCAGACCCATTATCTAATTTACGGAGTTCAGTTCCAGAGGATTGTATGCATTTATGTATCGATCAGTATGATGCCTTGCTAAAGGCAAACTCGTTTAGAGATAATGTTAATCCGAATGTTGTTATACGCTTTGGTGCACAGCCTGTTTCGAAACCACTTACTCAGTTTTTAAAGGCTTGTAAACCTAACGTTTTTATTGCAGTGGATGAAAGCACAATTTTCCGAGACTCACTACATATTGTAACGCATCATGCACAAGTTGAAGCTGCTTCATTATGGATACCAATTGAAGAAAAACAATGTTCTAGCTACTTAAAAGATTGGTCGAATGCAAATGATATTTCTACGAAACATGTTCAAGCATATTTGGAAATGGAAGAAGACGAAGGTGCGCTTGCAGCTACATTATTTGAGGCATTATCAGATGGCGTAGATTTATTTGCTAGTAGTAGTATGCCTATTCGAGATGTAGATACATTTTACAATAAAACATCGAAGAATATTCAGCTATATGCAAATCGAGGTACCAATGGAATAGACGGTGTTGTTTCAACCGCATTAGGCGTTCATGCAGCTACTAAGCGTCCAGGTTATTTGCTGATTGGTGATTTAGCTTTTCTACATGATGTGAATGGTTTAATCGTGAGTAGGTTCCAGCAAACGGATATAACTATTGTAGTGATGAACAATGATGGTGGGGGCATTTTCTCTTATTTGCCTCAATCAACGGAAACAAACTATTTTGAGCATCTTTTTGGAACACCAACAGGTCTAGAATTTCCACATATTGCAGCTATGTACGATGCACAATATAATGCAGTTCGTTCAAAAGATGAATTCCAAAAGGTGTTAAATGAACAAAAAGTAAAAGATATTCGCATTATTGAGATTTTTACAAATCGCCAAGTGAATACTGATACGCACCGTAAGCTATGGGATGCTATTTCGAAGGAGTTAGACTCGGTTTGGAAAGCGTAAATTTAATGATCCGAAATATAAAAATGCGTATAAAACGATATAATGCGGGAGCAAAAGAAAAGGTAGTATTTCTTCATGGGTTTACGGGTTCCAGTGATACTTGGGAAGAAGTAATCACATATCTTCCAACATCAATGGACATACTAACAGTGGATCTAATAGGTCACGGTCAAACTTCTAAGCCAAATGATTTTGGACGGTATTATGTGGAAGAGCAAATAGAAGACTTACACACCATATTTAATCAATTAGATTGGACACATTTCACACTTGTTGGGTACTCCATGGGAGGCCGTTTAGCGCTAGCCTATACTGCTAAATATCCAGTGGATAAATTGATACTAGAGAGTAGCTCACCAGGATTGGAATCTGAGGAAGAACGTATAAAGAGAAGGCATTCAGATAAAATGCTTGCTGCAAGTATTCTAAAAGATGGAATTAGTGCTTTTATAGAGTATTGGGAGAGCATACCTTTGTTTCATTCTCAAAAGAGTTTGCCTCTTGAAAAACAGGGATTAATTCGCAAAGAAAGATTAGCTGGATCCGAAATAGGTCTTTCAAATAGCTTAAGAGGATTTAGTACTGGGGTGCAACCATCCTATTGGAACAAGTTAAAAGATATGAAAACTTCAACCGTATTGCTTACTGGAGAGCTTGATCTAAAGTTTTATAATACAGCTAAAAAAATGCAAAAACTTCTTCCAAATTGTACGCATAAGCAAGTTAATAACGTTGGACATGCAATTCATGTGGAAAAACCTGAATTGTTTGCTACAATAGTAGAGGATATTATTTTAAAGGGGGACTAAAGATGACTCGTGAATGGACAACATTACATACATACGAAGACATCAAGTATGAGTTCTATAATGGAATCGCTAAAGTGACGATCAATCGTCCAGAAGTACGCAATGCGTTTCGTCCAAAAACTGTTATGGAACTTATAGACGCATTTTCACGTGCTCGTGATGATCAAAATATCGGAGTAATAATTTTGACTGGTGAAGGTGAGCACGCTTTCTGTTCAGGTGGAGACCAAAAAGTTCGCGGACATGGCGGATATGTTGGGGAAGACCAAATTCCTCGCTTGAATGTATTAGATTTACAACGCTTAATTCGTGTAATACCAAAACCAGTAGTAGCAATGGTAGCTGGATACGCAATTGGTGGAGGACATGTACTTCATGTAGTTTGTGACCTGACAATTGCTGCAGACAATGCAAGATTTGGTCAAACTGGACCAAGAGTTGGATCATTTGATGCTGGTTATGGCTCTGGTTATTTAGCTCGTATTGTAGGACATAAAAAAGCTCGAGAAATTTGGTTCTTATGTCGCCAGTATGACGCACAACAAGCGCTTGATATGGGCTTAGTAAACACTGTAGTACCATATGCACAATTAGAAGACGAAACGGTTCAATGGTGCAAGGAAATGTTAGAAATGAGTCCTACTGCGCTTCGTTTCTTGAAAGCTGCTATGAATGCAGATACAGACGGTTTAGCAGGTCTACAACAAATGGCAGGAGATGCAACACTTCTTTACTACACAACAGATGAAGCTAAAGAAGGTCGTGACGCATTTAAAGAAAAACGTAAACCAGATTTTGGTCAATTCCCACGTTTTCCATGATTTTTAATTGGAAAAATGAAAGCAATGAAGCTGTCCTATTCTAGGGCAGCTTTTTTCTCTAAAGGAGATGAAGGTAACCTATGTATCCCAATTTGCTATTAAAACGCGCTAGTTTAACCCCAAATCGTATTGCCTTAAGATTTGAGGGTAAAGAATGGACATTTGCTCAATTGAATGAGGATGCCATTTTATTTGCAAAAAAACTACATTCCAAAGGTGTATCACCTGGAATGAGAGTGGCAATCTTAGCATCATCTAACGCTAAGTTAGTAGTTGTATTACATGGCTGTATGCAGCTTGGTTGTGAGTTAGTTATGCTAAATGAACGTTTAACGGAGGAAGAATTAAGTTATCAATTACAAGATAGTAAAGCGGACTTTTTGTTAGTGGATTCGCTAGACAAAAGAAATTTAGCACATGAAAATCTTCTTTCCTTTGCAGATGTTGAATGCATAGAAGGAAATTCTTTTCAAATAGAAAAGGAATGGTCAAAAGATCGAACTATCACCATAATGTATACTTCTGGTACTACAGGCAAACCAAAAGGTGTACGACAATCGCTTGATAATCATGTAATGAGCGCTACTGGATCCGCTTTAAATTTAGGTGTACAACCAAATGATAGTTGGTTATGTACAGTTCCATTATTCCATATCAGTGGATTCTCTATTTTGATGAGATCAGTTTTGTATGGGATGACTGTCAGTCTTCATACTAAATTTGATGCTGAAAAAGCAGTAGAGGAAATCTTAGGAGGAAAGGTTACTGGAATGTCTCTTGTAGCTGTAATGCTGGAAAGAATAATTACAGTATTAGAGGAGAAAGGTTTAGCTTTCCCAAATACTTTTCAATCAATGCTTGTTGGTGGTGGACCAGTTCCATTAAACTATTTGGAAAGAGCAATAAAAAGAAAAATACCCGTTTTACAAACATATGGTATGACTGAAACAGCCTCTCAAACAACAACACTTTCAACCGAGGATGCTATTCGAAAATTGGGCTCCTCAGGAAAACCATTATTCTTTGCTGAAGTAAGCATAGATGGAGAGGAAGAAATAGGTGAAATTTGTATTAAGGGTCCTCATGTAACAAAAGGATATATTGGTGCTTCAGAATCGAAAAATCCATTAGTCGATGGTTGGCTTCATACAGGAGATATTGGTTATATAGATGACGAAGGATATTTGTATGTGTTGGACCGCCGTTCTGATTTAATTATTTCCGGTGGTGAAAATATTTATCCGGCGGAAGTAGAACAAGCTCTTACAAAACATCCTGGAGTAAGAGAAGCTGGAGTTGCAGGAAAACTAGATAATAAGTGGGGACAAGTTCCAATAGCATTTGTAGTTTTAAAAGAGAACGTGACGGAAGACGAATTAAAAAAATTCATGAAGACGCAAATTGCTTCTTATAAACAACCTGTACATTATTTCTTTGTCGATCAATTGCCTCGAAATGCCTCGAATAAGTTAATGCGTAGAGACCTGTTGAAGCTCGTGATTGAGTAGCCTATTCATATATATAAGCCTAAAGAAGGAAAAATTTAACCTGAAAAGACCGTTAATTTTCACATGAATTAACGGTCTTTTTTGATGAAAAAAATGAAGAAAAAAATTCCCTTGCACTATTTAATTTGGAACCTATTTACATTTCAACCGTATTAGATATAAGAAGAATGATTTGGGATTTTCATTTTTTATGGACTGATTGCAGGTTTGTTAGCTGTATATAAGAATATTAATGGGATAAAGGAGGTGTCGAAGAAATGTTATTTCTATTTATTTTAATTATAGGCGGTTTGTTAGTTTTGATTGGTTTTGGATATGACTATTTCATTCGGAAAGACTTTAAGGAAATGAAATCACCAAAAGTTAATCAAAATGTAGAAAACGCAAAAAGAGATGCAAAAACGGTGGAAAGTGCTAGTTTCAACGGATTCGGTGGTTAACAAATTCAAAATATTAAAAGCCCAAAGAAAAATTAATTTCTTTGAGCTTTTTTTATTATTGTAATGCAGTTCTCAATGTTTCTAAATTTTTGTTCATCAATGTGAAATAGGTTTCATTGTTATTAATGTCATCTTTGGATAGAACACCTAAATTGTGTAATACTAGGCTTTCAGCACCAACTTCTTTTTGAATTACTTCTGATAACTTGGAAGAGACATTTTGTTCGAACAAGATATACTTAATGTTTTTATCTTTTGCTAAGTCAATAATTTTTGTTAGCTCTTTTTGAGAAGGTTCGTCTTGTGAATTAAGACCTGCAACTGCCACTTGCTCTAAACCATAGGTATTAGAAATATAACCAAATGCTGAGTGTGAAACGAAAAATGTCTTATTCGGTGAGTTTTGTGCCATTTCACTATAATCCGCATCTAATTCTTGTAATTCTGTAATTAAACCGTCGTAGTTTTTTTCAAAAGCCTCTTTTTGTGAAGGAGCAGCTTCTATAAGAGAATCTTTAATAGAAAGTGCAAGATTTTGACTAATTTTTGGTGAAATCCAAACATGAGGATCTACCTTGCCATGATCGTGATCATCGTGCCCTTCTTGAGCATGTTCACTTGTTTCTTCCGATGCTTCGTCATGGTCGCTATGAGAGTCTTCTACTAATTGATCATCAGGAACTGAATCAATCGTTGCTACCATTTTTACATGCTCATTTGCTAATGTTTTCATCGCATTCTCAACAAATCCTTCTAAGCCTAGGCCTATATAGAAAAATAAGTCTGCATCAGCAAGAGACATCATATCTTTTTGAGTCGGTTCAAATGTGTGCTCGTTGGCACCAGCAGGATATATGGAGGAAACAGTTACTGCGTCTCCACCAATTCTTTCTGCAAAATATTGAAGAGGATAGACAGTCGTATAAATTTGTAATTCATCGCTCTTTTCTTGGGTAGTTGTTTCTTTGACAGTAGTATTATTTCCGCATGCTGCTATAAATAAAATCAGTAGAAATATTAAAAAAAGTAGAAGTGTCTTTTTCATTTGGTCATCCCCTAAATAGTAACGGTTACGTTTTAATGTTTTTGAACTTTTTAATCTTACAAGACATTATTAAAAAATGCAAGAAAAAAACCTTTGAAGTTATTTTTTCTTCAAAGGCCATTCATCAGGAACTGGATCAATACCACCTTCATGAAAGGGGTGACATTTAGAAATTCTTTTTACCGTTAAATATCCACCTTTAATGGCGCCGTGCTTTTGTACCGCTTCAACACCATAATGAGAGCATGTAGGATAAAATCGGCAACTTGGTCCTGTCAAAGGAGAGATAAATTTTTGATAGAAACGAAAAATCCCAATAATAATATATTTCATTGTTTATTCAGCGTCCTTTGGTTTTGCATCAATGACAGATGGCTTTTCATTCATCGCTATTTTATATAAAAAGGCAAATCCGAATATACTTAATAAAATTGCACAACCTAAAATCAAAAATACCATATTGTTTCACTCCAATGTACTATTCATTATGTTTATTGTAAGTAATTAAGTGGTATATGAAAAGTGATTACAACTATTTGTCTAAGGAGAGTGTCGGATTTATGTCAGCAGCATTAAATAAAGAATTAAATAAACAAGTAGCAACTTGGTCAGTATTGTATACCAAATTACACAATTTTCATTGGTATATAAAAGGCCCATCCTTTTTTACTTTACACGCAAAATTTGAAGAGTTATATAACGAAGCAACACTTAATATGGATGAAATTGCGGAACGACTTTTAACTCTAGGTGGTAATCCAGTTGCAACGTTAAAAGAACATTTAGAGCTTTCAGATGTAAAGGAAGCTACTAATCAGGAAACTGCCGATCAAATGGTAGAAGCAGTAGTAGCTGATTTTGATAAAATTATGAAGTCCCTAAAAAAGGGGATGGAAGAGGCAGCAAAAGATGAAGATGATATGACAGAAGATATTTTAAATGCTATTTATCAAAAAACAGAAAAACATCAATGGATGCTAAATGCATTTTTAGGTGATTCAAATAAATAAACATTTAATGAAAGTTTCCGATATTAAACTTGTATAAAGGAGGAATGAATATGGATATTAATTCCATTATGTCTTCGAAGTTAATCGAGCTACAACAGACCGTTCAAATGAGCGTATTAAAAAATGCAATGAACATGGAAACAGTAGCTGCTGTAGAACTATTAGAAAACATGCCTCAAACTTCTGCTCCACATCCTTATAAAGGGTCTGTTGTAGATATTCAAGTTTAATAAAAAAACATGTACCCAGGTGGTGCATGTTTTTTTAATTTGGAGACATACTTAACAAAAAGGATGTGTGCAAATGGATTTAAAGAAAGTGTATGTTTCAGTTTCACAACGGAGAGTTTTTATATATCCGGATGAATCTCCTTGGGAATATGAAATAGTAGCGGATCGTGAAATAATCCCTGTATTTCAGAAGCTTTTTGATCAATTAAGTGATGTAGAAAGAAGTAACTTTTGGAGAGCACATATTCCAATAAGATTATATCATTTAGATAAAGAAAACGATGAGTATGATAATAGAATGAAGAAATTATATGCGCTGATTCATGAATTTAGCAATGAAGAATCAAGAACACTAATAGAGTCACTTCCATATTTTAATGAAAGTAGGAGAGTATTCGTTGAGTAGCAAAAATGGTTATATCAAACGCAAAGGTAATGAAAATAATACGAACTATCGAAATGTAAGTTCCTTATTGAACCAATCCCCTCAGCTTAAATCGAAACAAAATATTGCTCAAAATAGAGAAGAAGGAAATGAACATTATAAACTTGACCAACAATCGGAATAGGAAGTGAAAAGACTTAGCAATGCTAAGTCTTTTTTTCATATTTATGCTAACATGGTTAAATAAGGGTACATACAAGTATTAGGAGGACCTATGTTAAAACATATTTTATTATTAATTGCTCCAACGATTATGATTTTTCTTGGGCTTGTTGTATTAAATAATGTCTTAATCACTTTTTTACTTTTTTACGGGTGGTTATTATTTATTCCTTTGGTAATCAGGTTTTGGGATAAAGAGAGTAGATATCGTATAATGCTACCTTTGTCCAAAAAATCTATTGTTGTTGGTATTATTAGCGGTTTAGTATGTTTGTTTTCCATCTATGGTTTTGTATCTTATTTTCCAGTTATCGATATTACACATTTGAAGATTTTATTAGAAGAATGGGATTTTTCAGGAACAAAGGTTATTTTATTTGTGCTCGTATTAATTCTCATCAATCCTTTTTTAGAAGAATTTTATTGGAGAGAATTTATTTATACTCGATTATTGAATGGGTTAGGCACTGTAATGTCTATCCTTATTACATCTTTGTTCTACAGTTTATATCATCTAATTATCGTTATCGAGATTTTTACTTTTCCTTTTAATGTGTTAGCGATACTGCCTGTTTTTTTAGCAGGAATCATGTGGGGGATATTTCGATATAAATTAAATGCTTTAACAGCCTCGATCATAAGTCATTGTTTAGCAGATATAGGAATTATGCTCGTATACTGGACTATTGTTGCATGAAGTATAAAAATAGTGAGGATTTGTTTAAATGATTTCATTTCTGGATTTAAATGGAAATCGAGTAGAATTGTCTTTTGAAAAAGATACTTTTTCTATTGAGGCAAGGCATGTATTAGTAATCGCCAAACATCAAAATAATTGGCTATTAACATTGCATCCAAAAAGGGGTATAGAGTTTCCAGGAGGGAAAGTGGAAGGGAAAGAATCCGTAATAGAAGCAGCTTTAAGAGAAACAATAGAAGAGACAAACGTTGAGATAAAAAATGTTGAGTGGTTTGCAGAATATCTTGTATATGAGGAGAAACCATTTTGTAAAGCTGTGTTTATTGCAGAGGTCGGGCATATTGAAGTTGAGAGCACAAACTTTGAAACAGACGGTGCACTTTGGTTAAGCACGGATGATTTATTACATAATAATAATTTAAGTTTTCATATGAGAGATGCTGGAATGAAAGCTATATTAGAAAAGGTGATTGCGCTTGAAGGAAAATGGAACAATCGAGAGTATTAGAAGTTATCCATCACCAAATCCGCGTATTATGCTAACTGAAATAACATATTGGTCATGCGGATACAGAGTAAAAGGAATGCTAGCGGAGCCTAAAAAAAGGGGCTCTTATGATGGCATCCTATATTGCAGGGGTGGTATGCAAAGTATTGGCATGGTAAGACCAGCCCGAATTGCACAAATTGCCTCGGAAGGTTTTATCGTATTTGCGCCATATTATCGTGGAAACCGCGGAGGGGAAGGGCGAGATGAATTTGCTGGTGAAGATAGATGGGATGCAGTTTATGCGGTAGATATATTAAAGCAATATTGTCATACTAATCGTATTCACTTATTTGCCTTTTCACGTGGCGGTATTATGGCTCTTTGGATTGCAATATTGCGAAATGATATTACTTCCATCGTAACGTGGGCTGGTGTTTCAGATATATTTTTAACTTATGATGAACGAACAGATATGAGAAGAATGATGAAACGAGTTATTGGAGGTACACCGACGAATAACGTAGAAGCCTACGACAATCGTAATGCTCTTACCCATATTCAAGATATAGGAGCAGCAACACTTATCATTCATGGTATGAAGGATTTGAATGTTTCATTTGAGCATGCAAAGGTTTTAGAAGAAGCATTAATAGGGAATAATAAAGTTGTAGAAAAATGGTATTACGAAGACTTCACACATTTCTTTCCAAGTAAAGTAAATCGACAAGTGGTGAAAGATGCGTGTGTATGGATGAAAACGCAGAAAGGGGTTTAATAGATGGGTAATATTGTTATAACCGGAGAAACAATCAGTACGAATGAAAAGTCTTCATTTGCAATGAATACAAGCTTTTGGATAGATCTTTGGGACAAGTATACAAATGAGTTTCATGAAGTAGTTATCCATTGTTGGAAGGAAGAGCTGGATGTCATTGAAGAGTTAAGTCCAAGGGCTGTTTCTGTTATGGACGAAGGATTGATAAAAGTGTTAACAATCAATTTAAATGAGGAAAACCGCCTATTCTTTAGAAATAGTTCAATCGATCTTAAAGGTGGTTTGAAATGGTTCAAGATGTTCTTTCATGTGGATGGAGATGAACGATTAGAAATAGGTCATTACGGTTCCGAAATTATATTGTATAAAGTGAACGAAGAAGTGGCAAATAACTTTGTATCCATCTTTTCTCCCTCCGTAATAACACATTATTATGACGACTATGCTGACTAAAAAAGAGGATGTCTCCAAATGAATGGGACATCCTCTTTACTTAATTAATTCAACAAGTATTAAGCTAAAGGTCCGCCTTTTAGCGTAATATCTTCTGATACTGTTCCGAACTTTTTAAAGTTTTCACAGAAAGCTTGAGCTAGCTCACTAGCTTTTTGATCATAAGCAGCTTTATCTTCCCAAGCATTACGTGGTACTAATACTTCAGAAGGGACACCTTCTACTTGTGTTGGAATTGCTAATCCAAATACCGCATCAGTTTCTGTTTCTACTTCATTTAGTTCACCTTCAATTGCAGCACGTACCATTGTACGAGTATATGAAAGCTTCATACGGCTTCCAACCCCGTATTCTCCACCAGTCCAACCGGTGTTAACTAAAAATACTTGTGCACCGTGCTCATCGATTTTCTTCCCTAGCATTTCTGCATAAACTGTTGCATGCAATGGAAGGAATGGAGAACCGAAGCAAGTAGAGAATGCTGGTTGTGGAGAAGTAATTCCACGCTCAGTTCCTGCAAGTTTAGAAGTGAATCCACTTAAGAAGTGGTACATTGCTTGTTCTTTCGTTAATTTACTGATTGGAGGCAATACGCCAAAAGCATCAGCAGTTAAGAAAATAATTGTATTTGGGTGACCCGCTACAGAAGGATCTACAATATTATCGATATATTGAATTGGGTATGCAGCACGTGTATTCTCAGTTAAAGAATTATCAGCATAATTAGCGATACGTGTTTCAGAATCTACTACAACGTTTTCTAAAACCGTTCCAAATGTAATCGCGTCAAAAATTTGAGGCTCATTTTCACGAGTTAGGTCGATACATTTAGCGTAGCATCCACCTTCAATGTTAAATACTCCATTGTCTGACCAACCGTGTTCATCATCACCAATCAACTTACGTCCAGCGTCAGCAGAAAGTGTTGTTTTTCCTGTTCCTGAAAGACCAAAGAATAATGCTACATCACCATCTTCACCAACGTTTGCAGAACAGTGCATAGGTAAAATATTTGCTTCTGGCAGTAAATAGTTCATAATAGAGAATATAGATTTTTTCATTTCACCAGCATATTCAGTACCGCCGATTAATACAATGCGTTTTTCCATTGAGACGATAATAAATGTTTCGGAATTTGTTCCGTCTATAGAAGGATCTGCCTTAAAGTTTGGCGCACTTACAATAGTAAAATCTGCTTTGTGGTTTACAAGTTCTTCTTCTGAAGGGCGAATGAATAATTGATGTGCAAAAAGGTTGTGCCATGCATACTCATTTACTACTTGAATACCTAAACGTGACTCTTTATCAGCACCAGCGAATCCTTTAAATACAAATAGTTCTTCTTGTTCTGCAAGGTATTTTGTTACTTTTTTATATAATGATTCGAAAATTTCAGAAGAAATTGGTTGGTTCACAGGACCCCAATCGATTTTGTCTCTTGAAATAGGTTCATCAACAATATACTTATCTTGTGGAGAACGACCTGTATATTTACCTGTTTCTGCTTTCACTGCTCCTGTAGATGTTAAAACAGCCTCGCCTCTTGATGTTGCTTTTTCCACAAGTTGCGGTACTGATAATTGAATGTTTACATTCTCTCCAGTTAACAATTCGTTCAGTTCACTCACAGTATCGATTGAATTCATATAGTATATACCATCCTTTTTATTGTTTTCCCTATAATAGTAAAGGGATATATCATTCATATGTGAAATAGTATAACACATTTGACTAAATAGTCTACACTAATCAACTGATTATTTTTTGTTTGTGAATAAATTGTCAACAAATAAATGTTGACATGAAGTGACAAAATACGTATGATGATAAATTGAACGGATACTCTTATCCCGAGCTGGTGGAGGGGTCAGGCCCTATGAAACCCGGCAACCTGTAATTTTTCTATTGCAAAGGTGCCCAACCTGAGACAAGGTGAGATTCCTTGATTGATAAGAGTGAAAGGTGCTTATGATATTAATAGCCTTTCCTCATGTAAACATACGTGAGTGAGAGGTTTTTTTTATAACATCGCCCTTTATCCTTGTGTGCCAAGTCCGAAACGGCTTCAAGTTTAATCTATTTGAAATGGCTTGACATGGGAATGAGTACCGTATCAATTCTTGAGAGAAATCTCGCAGGATATAGGAGGAATATTCTATGACACAACGCAGATTATTTACATCTGAATCAGTTACAGAAGGGCATCCAGATAAAATTTGTGATCAAATTTCAGATGCAATTCTAGATGCAATTCTTACAGAAGATCCAAACGCACGTGTTGCTTGTGAAACAACAGTGACTACTGGATTAGTATTAGTTGCAGGGGAAATTACAACATCTACTTATGTAGATATTCCAAAAGTAGTTCGTTCTACTATTAAAGAAATTGGTTATACTCGTGCAAAATACGGTTTTGACTCAGAAACATCTGCAGTTTTAACTGCTATAGATGAGCAATCGGCTGATATTGCACAAGGGGTGGATCAAGCTTTAGAAGCGCGCGAAGGATCTATGACAGATTCTGATATTGAAGCTATTGGAGCAGGAGACCAAGGTTTAATGTTTGGTTATGCATGTAATGAAACACCTGAACTTATGCCACTTCCAATTAGTTTAGCTCATCAGTTGGCTCGTCGTTTAGCAGACGTTCGTAAAGACGAAACATTAAACTATTTACGTCCAGACGGCAAAACACAAGTAACTGTGGAGTATGATGAAAATAACAATCCTGTTCATATTGATACAATTGTTATTTCAACTCAGCATCATCCGGAAGTAACGTTAGAACAAATTCAAAAAGATCTAAAAGAATTAGTAATCAATCCAATTGTTCCTGCTAATTTAATTGATGAAAATACAAAATATTTCATTAACCCTACTGGTCGATTCGTAATTGGTGGTCCACAAGGTGATGCAGGTTTAACAGGTCGTAAAATTATTGTAGATACTTACGGTGGATATGCTCGTCATGGTGGCGGTGCATTCTCTGGTAAGGATCCAACAAAAGTTGACCGTTCGGCTGCGTATGCTGCTCGTTATGTTGCAAAAAACATAGTTGCTGCAGGACTTGCTGATCGTTGTGAAGTACAGCTTGCTTATGCAATTGGTGTTGCACAGCCTGTATCAATCGCAATAGATACTTTTGGTACTGGAAAAATCGAAGAGGCAAAATTAGTTTCACATATTCGTGAATTGTTTGACCTTCGTCCAGCAGGTATTATTAAAATGCTAGATCTTCGTCGTCCAATTTACAAGCAAACTGCTGCTTATGGACATTTTGGTCGTACTGATATTGACGCACCATGGGAAAGAACAGATAAAGCAGACTTATTAAAACAAAAAGCTGGTTTATAAGAAATAAATGAAGAAGAGGCTTCCTTTTATATAGGAAAGCCTCTTCTTTGTGTTTGAATTTATAATAGTGAGTTTTTAATGAATTATTAGAAGGCGCACATCCTGGAAACATCCTTTTTTACAGTATTAATTTAATAAAGAAATTAACGCTAGATTCTCTATTCTAGACTTATGATTGTCAAAAAAATAAATAGAATCTACTTTACTTAATTTTAAGAGCGACACTTGCATTCGCGCCTTGCGAGCCGCATGACGTGCCGTATGAGACAGCGAAATGCGCTAGCGCATACAGCGGCTCATGCGGACGTGCGGCCAGCGCGAATGCAGATAGATGAGTGTCACCTTTCAAATCCTTGATTATCACCGTGAACTAAATAACAGCACGGATATAGATCAGTTACTCGGATGTGCGCTTGCCGCACGCTACGCATGAGCCTCCGCAGGATGAGTCGCTCCTACGTCGCTCCCACATCCTTTACGTGGTCTCATTCTTCGCGCTCTTGCGGCTTGTAAGGCGCACATCCTAGAAATTCCGATGTAGAACATTTTAAAAATAAAATGATACAGGATCCGCTATTCCAAACATTTAGATACGCATATAGTAGCTACTAACGGATGTGCGCTTGCCGCACGCTACGCATGAGCCTTCGCAGGATAAGTAGCTCCTACATCGCTCCTACGTCCTTTACGGGGTATCATTCTTCGCGCTCTTGTGACTATAAAGCGTACATCCTAAAACATCCAATGATACAGTACCAATAAAAAGAGTGAATACAGAATCTGCATTTCGATATTATTTATTGTCGAACATTTAATAGAACGTCATTTATAATTATCAAGAGAAGACACCTGCATTCGCCACTTGCGAGCAGCATGACGTGCCATATGAGACAGCGAAATGCGCTAGCTCATGCGAACGTGCGGCCAGCGCAAATGCAGATAATTGAGTGTCACCTTTCAAATCTTTGCTAATCACAAAGAAGTTAAAAAATTAAGCTTATTTTTGTAGGGATTTATAATATTGCCCTTTTTCAACGTATTCACGAATGATACGTTGGACGTCTTTTTTGTCTTCATCTGTTAGCTCGCGAACAACTCGTGCGGGACTGCCCATAGCAAGTGTGTTTGGTGGGATTTTCTTACCTTGGGTAACTAAACTTCCAGCACCAATAAATGCACCTTCACCAATTTCCGCTCCGTCTAGTATTATTGAGCCCATTCCAACCAATGCACCTTTTCGAATCGTACAGCTATGTAAAGTTACTTGGTGTCCAATAGTTACTTCATCTTCGATAACTAGAGGGGTATTGGGGCTTTGGTGTAAACAACATAAATCTTGGATACTCACTCTTCGTCCAATAATCGTAGGAGCAACGTCACCTCTGATTACCGTATTAAACCAAATTGTAGACTCTTGTCCGATTGTCACATCACCTGTAATTGTGACATAATCAGCGATGAATGCAGATTCATCAATTGATGGATTTTTGCCTTTAAATGGATAAATCAATATGCTCACGCTCCTTATATAAATAGAATATAATTAATGTTATCAAATGAAAAAAAATAATCAAACATATAGAAGTACACATTCTGTATAAATAAAAACAAGAGGTGATGTTCATGTGGAAATGGGAAGCAGAAGAAAAACCTAAAGCAGTAGTTGTCATTGTTCATAGTGCATATGAACATCATAGAAGATATGCTTGGTTAATAGAAAAATTTAGAAGTTCTAACTGTCATATTGTGATGGGGGACTTACCAGGACATGGTGAACAGACAAGAGGAAAACAAATACATAATGAATCATTTGATCATTATAAAGATTATATAACTTCTGCTTTACAAGTAGCAGTTTCTTATAACCTACCTATATTTATACTAGGGCATGGACTTGGAGCAACCCTACTTATTAAAGTGTTGCATAAATTACAAATAGAATATGCTGGTGTCATTTTAACCTCTCCTTGGATACATCTAAAAAAACAACCTTCTAAATGGACGAATGCACTAGCAAAGTTACCTTTACAACAAAAGATTAACCATGATATACAGCTAAAGGAATTAACGAGAAATTACGATATTTATCAACAATTTTTAAACGACCCGACATATCATACAATCGTTTCAAATGCTTGGTACATAGAACTACAATTACTTATGAAAAGTATCTTGCAATCAACCGAATCAATACCAAATGTTCCCGTATTATTAATGACAGCTGAACGCGATAAGATTGCTGATACCACATCCGCTGCAGCGTGGCTTAAAAAGCAAGACCTCACTGAGTATCAATATAAATCGTGGAAAAATTGTTTTCATGACTTATTTCAGGAGCCGGAAAGGGAAGAGATATTTGAGTATTCTCATGCCTTTATTAATAATGTTTTAAGGTCTATTGGTTATATTGTTTGATAATTTATATAAAGTCAGATTTTTATATAATTTTATTAGATTTTGACTTTGTTAAAGATCCTGGCGTTATCCTATGTTACGAATCTATTAGTAATAAGTACAAAGTTTCAAAAACATGATTATATACATCATACTGTGATGTAATGAATACGAAACTTTAACCGCAGGTGTTATCAGGATGTGCGCCTTACACGCCGCATGAGCGTGAAGAATGAGACTCCGCGTAAGGGTATGGGAGTGAGTGAAACGAACGACGCACCCTGCGTTGGCTCATTTCTAGGGTGCGGAAAGCGCTCGTCCGTATGGTTTGCATTATAGTGTCTATTAGAGTTGTTATGAAGAACATTAATAAATGAATCTACATTTATTAATCTTTTTTATGTTATAATTTATGATTGAAAGAGCTAAAGTTAGGAGAATATACATGCAAAACCAACATATTATTCGAAATTTTATAGTTGAGACACCTTCTAAACCCGGAAATTTTGCGAAAGTAGCAACAGCAATAGGAATGGCGGAAGGGGATATTGGTGATATTACGACGTTAAAAAGTGGTGCTTTAACAACAGTTCGCGATATTTCAATCACCTATAAATCTGAAGAGCAATTACAAGAAATTATTTCTAATATTGAAGCCATCGGGAATGGTGTTAAGATTCATGCAGTTACAGATGATGTACTGAAAGCTCATGAAGGTGGAAAAATCGCAATGAAGAGCCAACTTGATGTGCGCTCATTAGGAGATTTACAAAGAATTTATACACCAGGTGTTGCAAGTGTTTGTATGGAAATTGTACATAATCCGGAGAAAGCAAATTATTTTACATCCATCGGGAGTTCAGTAGCAATCGTAACTGATGGTACAGCTATTTTAGGTTTAGGTAATATTGGTTCAGTTGCCGGTATGCCTGTTATGGAAGGGAAAGCAGTTCTATTAGATCAATTTGTTGGTTTAAGCGGAATACCTATATTGTTAAATACAAGCGATCCCGATGAAATTGTCGAAACTGTAAAACATATTCATCAAGGTTTTGGTGCAATACTACTTGAGGACATTGGATCTCCTCATTGCTTTGAAATTGAAGAGCGTCTAAAAGCGGAACTTCCTATTCCAGTAATGCATGATGATCAGCATGGGACGGCTGTTGTTGCTCTTGCTGCGATATTATCTGCGTGTAAAGCAACTGGAGTTGATCCAAAGACTGCTGTAGTCGGTCAAATTGGACTTGGTGCAGCTGGACTAGCTATTTGCCGTATGTTGATGGCTTATGGAGTAGAAGAAGTGTATGGATTGGATCGTCAAGAAGAGGCTCAAAATCGATTGATTAAATATGGTGGCCAAACGATCGCTTCATTAGAAGAGCTTATGGAAACTTGTGATATTATAATTGCAACTACAGGAGTTTCAGGATTAATTAAACCTGAAATGGTAAGAAAAGATCAAATTATTTTAGCTCTATCTAATCCAAATCCAGAGATTCTACCATCTACTGCAATTGCGGCAGGAGCTGCCTTCGCAGCGGACGGTCGCTCTGTTAATAATGTTATTGGCTTCCCTGGGATATTTAAAGGAGCTTTAGATGCAGGTGCAAAGAAAATTACTTATACGATGTTAATTGCAGCAGCACAAGCTATAGTAGAACATACAAAACCGGGTGAGTTAATACCCAACCCTCTTGACCCTAGGGTACATCATTTAGTGGCAAGAGCAGTTGAAGAAGCAGCGAATAAAGAAATGAAAAGATAAATAAAAGAAGATTTCGGTTAGGAAGCCGAAATCTTCTTTTTAAATTCTTCATTATAATTAGTAGCTTCACTTAAAGCATTTTCTTCCAAAGGTATTCGAACTGAGAGCATAGCAAGATTCAAAAGAGTGAAACAAAGAGCTGTCAAATATGCTTGAAACATTAGTGGCAACAGTACTATTTCAATACATACAACTACATAATTTGGATGTTTGATAAAGAGGTATGGTCCCTTTGAAACAACATTGGCACCAGGCAAAATAATTATTTTCGTATTCCAAAAAGTACCCAAAGTTGCTAAACACCAAATACGTAAACATTGCACAAATAAAAAAATTAGCAAAAATAAAGGGAATAAAGGAGAAATGCCTCGCTCAAAAATTAAAACTTCTGCAATTAAGCTAACAAAAAAGCTGATGTGAAGAGCCACCATATATGGATAGTGAGAAGCACCTACTTCATAAGCACCTTGCGCAAGCATTTTTTTTTCATTTCGTTTAGCTATAAAAACTTCCGTTAATCTTTGAATTATCACTAGAGAAATAATAATGTAAAATAACAACATGTTAATCACTCCAATTTAGCAAAACTGCTTCCCCACAAAAACCAGGTCCAAGAGCTATTAATAGTCCCAATTCGTCCATCTTATGATCTTTTAGCATAAATTGCTCCAAGACATAGAGCACGGTAGGTGAAGACATGTTTCCATGTTTTTTTAATACATCACGTGAAATAGCTGTTTGGTTTTCCTCAAGTTGAAGAGTTTCCTCATATGCTTGTAATACTTTTTTACCTCCAGGATGAGCGACAAAATTCTTAAGCAGATCTACTGAAATCCGTTGTTCTTCCATAAATTCATGGATAAATGGTCCAAGCCAGCTTGAAATAATAGAAGGTATGCTTTTCGAGAAAACAACATGTAATCCGTTATTCTTAATATCCCAGCCCATTACATTTTCGGAATCGGGCATCCATTTAGAAGCGGTATTTATAATAGAAGGGACTCGTTTATTTGTTTCCAATAAAACTTCTTCACCACAAACTAAGACGCATGCCGCCCCATCAGCAAATAGAGAAGCACCTATTAGATTACTTTTGGAATAATCATTTGGTTGAAATGTAAGGCTACATAATTCTACACAAACAACAAGTACTTTAGCTTTAGGATGAGCTTTGCAATAATCGAATGCTCTACTAACTCCCGCAGCTCCACCGGCGCAACCTAAACCCCAAATCGGAATACGCTTCGTTCGGTCAGAAAAAGGAAGATGGTTCATTACTCGAGCATCGATACTTGGAGTAGATATACCAGTACTGCTTACAAATATGATTGCGTCAATCTCCTCGGGCTTAAGAGTACCTTTTAGAAAAGAAGTATTACTTAGGCAAGCTTGAATTACTTCTACACTATATTTTGTTGCAAGCTCAATATAAAGATCATTTCGTTCTTCAAATGAATGCTCTTTCTGATGCCACTCTAATGGTACACAAAAATAGCGAGTATCAATATCTCCATTTTCAAAAACTTTTAATAATCTATCTAATTGCGCAATTTTATCTTGAAACAATTCTTTTGTTAATTGTTCAATATTGGATTGCTCCAATGCATATGGAGGATTATATGTACTAATAGAAGCAATTTTAGGCATGGAATTCTCCTTTACAAATTGATAAGAATAATTAATCTCTATTACAATTACATTCCGAGCGCCTAGGCTTTTCTATTTAGTTTCTCCATGCTCTTTTAAAATATGCAAAGAAGTAGACAAATAATTTAGGATGCTTTCATCTTTTCTATAGCGATAATAAAAGGTGGGTTATTCTGTTGATTTAAAAATTGATAGCAAAGTACATGCGCGTAGGATTGGGGTAATTGTTGTACATAATTTAAGATTGCATCTTTTTCTTCTTTACCACCGGCATGTCCGTGATAAACAACTAATACAATAAAACCACCTATTTTCAACATCCCTAAAAGAGATTCTATAGCTTGAATTGTGGAATTTCCTTTTGTCACAATTTGATGATTGCTACCAGGTAAGTACCCGAGATTGAAAATAGCAGCAGAAAGTTCCTTTTGAACATAGGCTGAAACATGTTCATGCCCATCTAATATAAGAGTAGCTCTACAATTTAAATTTGATTCAACTAATTTCTCCTCAGTAGATTTTAGTGCCTCGGCTTGTACATCAAATGCATAAACATGCCCAGTTTCTCCAACCAATTGTGCTAAAAATAATGTATCATGCCCATTGCCAGCTGTTGCATCCACTACGTAATCTCCTTGTTGAATAACTGAAGCCAATAATTCCTTGGCAAAAGGTAAAACTCTTTTTAATTTCATTTCAAAACACCAGTCTTTTGATAAAATTTTCCTTGATAACTCTCGCGTTTAGCTAATTCTGCGTCAATTCCATTTAATACATCCCATTTGTTTACACTCCACATCGGTCCGATCATTAAGTCTATAGGACCATCACCCGTGATACGTTGTACAATCATTTCTGGAGGTAAAATCTCTAACTGATCTGTTACTAGTTGGATATATGCATCTCGTTCCATAAATTCCAGTTTTCCTTTTTCATATTGTTTCACCATTGGTGTTCCTTTGAGTAAATGTAATAAATGAATTTTTATGCCTTGAACATCGAGTTTAGCTACTTCTCTGGCGGTTTCCATCATCATATCTCTATCTTCCAAAGGTAAACCATTAATAATATGTGTGCAAATTCGAATGCCATGTTTTCTTAACTTATTTACTCCTTCTATATAAGTAGGGTAATCGTGAGCACGATTGACCAAGTTAGCAGTTCTTTCATGAACAGTTTGCAATCCTAGTTCTATCCATAAAAAGGTCCGTTCATTGAGTTCAGCTAGATATTCTACAACATCATCCGGTAAACAATCTGGTCTAGTCGCAATGGAAATCCCAACGACCCCTTCTAAGGAAAGAGCCGCTTCAAATTTTTCTTTTAGAATAGGCAATGGTGCATGAGTATTTGTATATGCCTGAAAATAAGCAATGTATTTTCCCGCTTTCCATTTTTCGTGCATTTTGGCTTTTATTTTTTCAAATTGCACAGGAATGGAATCGACTTTATCGCCTGCAAAGTCACCGCTTCCTGCTACACTACAAAAAGTACAGCCTCCATATGCAACAGTACCATCTCTATTAGGGCAATCAAACCCGGCATCAAGAGCTACTTTGAAAATTTTTTGATTAAACATATCTCGTAAATAGCGATTCCAAGTATAGTATCTTTTCCCATCAGAAGGAAAAGGTAATTGATTTTCGGTCATTTTGACTCCTCCTTAAAGGATTATTTTAACATGACTTTGTTAAGTTTGTAGCAACATCTTGAAGTGCAATCTGAAAAGGAATACAATGTTCAGAGTGCAAAGAGAAATGAGGTGTTTTTATTGCCAAAAGCAGTGTGGCTTTTAATTATTGGAATGTTTATTAATACGACAGGAAATTCTTTTTTGTGGCCATTACATACAATTTATATGCATGATTATTTGGGGCAATCTTTAACTGTTGCAGGATTTGTTCTCATGATAAATGCCGGGACTGGTGTTATTGGTAACTTACTTGGTGGTTATTTGTTTGATCATATTGGCGGATATAAGTCTATTGTTCTTGGTATTGTTTTATCAATAGTTCCTTTAATACTTTTAACATTTTGGCACGGGTGGCCAGAATATATTTGGTTTGTAGCTATTTTAGGTTTTAGTGGTGGTATTATTTTCCCAAGCATGTATGCAATGGTAGGAAGTGTTTGGCCAGAAGGTGGAAGAAAAGCTTTTAACTCTATTTATTTGGCACAAAATTTAGGTGTAGCCATAGGGCCGGCAATTGCAGGATTAGTTGCAAGCCATAATATAAATAATATCTTTCTAGCGAATTTACTAACATATGTGTTATTTTTATTTGTTGCTCTATTCTTTTATCGTAATATGTCATCAACAACTAATAAACATGTAGCTGTTTTTAATGAACAAAAGAAAATAAATCAAAAAGCTCCTTTTTATGCAATGATGATTGTAACAATTGGTTACATGTTAACATGGATTGTTTATGTACAGTGGACTTCAACGATTTCTACACATGTGCTTGATTTAGGAATAACATTAAAACAATATAGTTTATTATGGACAATAAATGGGGCGCTCATAATAGCTGGACAACCTCTTATTAAACCAATTATTAATAGATTGGAAAATAAGATTAAAGCACAAATGATTTTAGGAATCGTGATTTTCATGGGATCATTTGTTGTGGTTGCTTTTGCTGAAAGCTACACTATGTTTATAACAGCTATGGTTATATTGACTATCGGTGAAATGTTCGTTTGGCCTGCGGTACCTACACTTGCTGATAAATTAGCTCCTAAAGGCAGAGAAGGCTTTTATCAAGGGATTGTCAATAGTATGGCGACTATAGGTAGAATGATTGGACCTTTCATCGGTGGAATTTTAGTAGAAGCTTACGGTACACCTATGATGATCCTTACTTTAACTAGTTTGATGATCTTTGCGATTGTCACAAGTCTGCTTTACGATCTGCCTCTTAAGAAGGTTGCGAAAGAGAATGAATAAAGAAAAAACTCTTTTGTCGTAACGGGTTCTGTTCAGAATCACAAATTGTAAAAATTTCAATAAAATATATAACTAAAAGCACTGTAATTTGACGCAAATCTGTAATAGATTTCACTTCAAACAGCAGTGCTTTTTTCTTGTATTATTAATTTCAATTGTTTGAAAGTATTCTTTCTTCTTTTTCTATAAGGATTTTCTTTTCAACTGGAGCGTTTTTTGCTGGCTGTACAGATTTAGTTGGAATATTGGAGTGTTTAGTTGGAAAAATGGCTGCTTTAGTTGGAATTTTAGGGTACTTAGTTGGAAAGTTCATTTTTCCGCGAAGAA
Organism: Psychrobacillus mangrovi; assembly: GCF_037104765.1. Classification (NCBI taxonomy): domain Bacteria; kingdom Bacillati; phylum Bacillota; class Bacilli; order Caryophanales; family Bacillaceae; genus Psychrobacillus; species Psychrobacillus mangrovi. The sequence continues at coordinate 28,307 of NZ_JBAWSY010000003.1, forward strand.
ATCAGGCGATTTTCGTTAGATTCTCAATGTCGCGGAGTGTTTTTTGCTAGCCTCAATGCTATTGCCATTTTAGAAACTTCGAACAAATCCTCTATCAATGTTTTCAGACGTATCTATTTTTATCCAAAATTACAATATAAGTCGCTCGCTATCCATCCGTTATGCTAGGATTCTTCAACAAATCTGCATAGGTTTGGTTTATTGAGAATTAATGAAACTCTTCTTTCATAAGAACGTATTTATATTAGATATGTCATTGTTGGAATACTGTGTAATTTCATATAAATAAGAAGGTAATTTTGGAGGATGGAGAAGTAGTAATATGAATTTAAATGAGGGGGTAAGAGAATGAAGATAAAAATATAACAGCGATTTGTGCTGTTGTAGAAAAAGAATTCACTGGTCCCAATGAAGAGTATGTACGCTTGCAAAAAGATATCGATGTGAAAATGGCGGAAATAATGAGTAATCTTCCGGAAGGTGTAAATGGTGCGTCCCCGGATGGTACACCAGAATGGACGGCTTACGAGGAATTTGTTGAAAAAACCTACAAACCCTACTTTACTAATAATGCATTTGACAAGCTTATTTCTACTAATTTTGCTTTTGATTATCAATCTTATTTTACAAGGGCGGATAACGTTGATTATAAAATGAACGTTAGCAATATTGTAGTGAAACAAGAAGATCATCCTACTATTTATCGTTTTACGTTTGAGGTTGAATTTGTAAACAGTGCGGGTAAGACTTCTACCCATCAATTGATAGGGGAGGCTATATGTCCTGAGGAAGGTAAAATTGGAAGAATCCAGTTCGGGGGAGACATCCAAGAATTAAAGAGTGCAGGATTTTAAATAGCCAGCACTATAGCATTTAACATAATTTCATAAAAGTATATATATTAATGAATCGCCTTAACGGAGTCTCTTTCCTCGCGCAGTTGCAGCGTTTAAGGCGCACATCCTAGAAATGTCCGAGGATACAGTACCTTTCAATAAAGAGAGTGAAAGCAGAATCTGCATTTCGTGAACATTTAATAGAATATACATTAATCATTTTCAAAAGAAACCACTGGCATTCGCGCCTTGTAAGTCGCACGACGTTCGGCGAGCGCGAATGATTATATAATAGTAAATATTCCCCTAAACCCTAAACCAGACCGCTCAAAAGTTCCAGATAAACAAAAAAGGGAATTGATTAATTGTCTAACTTTTGAGATTATAAACCAATAGGGAGGGTAAAATATGGATACTTTATTGGGAAATTTGTCAGTGTCAGTCCTAGCACAAATACTAGAGAATGCATTCCAATGGTTTGTTGTTGTAGACAGAGATTCCAACATACTTTATATGAATGAAGATTATTGCCGATTTCTAGAGGTTACGAAAGAAAATGCAATCGGACAGCCCGTTGCAGAAGTTATTGAAAATACAAAGATGCATGAGGTGATTATGTCTGGGGTTGCAGATATAGCATCACCTCATTATATAAAAGGAACGTATATGCTGGCGAACCGTGTTCCGCTTGTTGTAGATGGGGAAATTGTTGGTGCATTCGGTAGCGTTATATTTCGAGATATGTCGGATTGGAAAAAGCTGAGCTCGCACGTTCGTACTACGATGGAACGCATCCAATTAAATATAGAAGATAATAGTTATAAAGAGTACCATTTAGTAGATATTAAAGGCACTTCTGTCGCAATGCGTAAAATAAAAGAAACAATTGAGATGATCGCCCCTAGTGATTTGCCAGTTTTAATCGAAGGCGAAAGTGGTACAGGAAAAGAAATGTTTGCGCATAGTATTCATCAGCTATCCGAACGATCGGATGGACTTTTTGTTAAGGTAAATTGTGCTGCAGTTCCTCCTGAATTATTAGAGGAAGAGTTATTCGGAAAGTTAGACATATTAACTGGACATTTACGAAAAGGGCGAGTTCAGCAAGCGGATAAAGGTACTCTCTTTATTGACGAGATAAGTTCTCTTCCTCTTACTTTGCAAGCTAAGTTACTTCGTACTCTGCAAGACAAAGAGGTTGTTTCTATGCATTCAGAGAAAGGGGAACAAGTAAACGTTAGAATTTTGGCGGCATCCAATGTCTCCCTATCCAAATTGGTGGAGGAAAAGAAATTTCGTGAGGACTTGTTTTACCGAATACAAGCGATTACCTTAAGTATTCCTCCATTAAGAGAGCGTATGGAAGATTTTACGGAGCTACTGAATCATTTTTTACAAAAATTTATTGTTCAAGCAGGACGTCGAAAAATTATTTTAGCAACTAAAACAAGAGAAATACTCCAATCTTATCATTGGCCAGGAAATGTAACTGAATTGCAAAATGTTCTTCAAGCAGCGGTTTATTTAGCAGAAGATGATGTTATTTTACCTTCTGCTCTCCCAGCACAGGTAAAGAAGAGAAATGCTTTATCATTTCAGGCTTCAGGTAAACTGGCTCATATTTTACTAGAGGTTGAAAAAAATGTGATTCGTGATTTACTAGAAGAAGAGCCTAATAAAGCCTTGATTGCAAAACAATTAGGAATTAGCAGATCAACACTTTATGAAAAAATAAAAAAATATAACTTTTGACCTAAATTCCGATTTTTCGGACAAATATCCAGATAATCGGAATTTATTTTAGATAGAAAAATTAAGATTACGTTTTATTATTTCGTAATAGTTGTCCAGATTTTCAGAATTTAATAGAGACAAAATGCCTAATAGTTGTCACAATTGCTATTGCGTGAATTTTTAGAATCTGTTTTAATAACAGTTGAAAGCGCTTTTATTTCGCATCAAATATGTAAGGAGGAAATACAATGAAACCGATTTATTCTTCTGCAGAGGAAGCGGTAAAGGAAATACAAGATGGAGCAACATTGATGGTCGGAGGTTTCGGCTTGGTCGGAATTCCAGAAAAACTAATTCTAGCATTAGTTGAAAAAGGTGTTAAGGATTTAACGGTCATTTCTAATAATTGTGGAGTGGACGATTGGGGTTTAGGACTTTTATTAAATAATAAGCAAATTAAAAAAATGATAGGTTCATATGTAGGTGAGAACAAAGAATTTGAACGTCAAGTGCTAGCAGGTGAAATTGAAGTAGAGTTAACTCCTCAAGGAACACTTGCAGAAAAAATCAGAGCTGGTGGGGCAGGAATTCCAGCATTTTACACGCCGGCTGGAGTAGGTACTCCAATAGCTGATGGAAAAGAAATTCGCGTTTTTGACGGAAAAGAATATGTGTTGGAAGAATCACTGCGTGCAGACTTTGCTCTTATACGAGCTGCCAAAGCAGATAAATTTGGAAATCTTATCTATAACAAGACGGCTCAAAACTTTAATCCGATGATGGCCGCAGCAGGAAAGATTACTATTGCAGAAGTAGAAGAAATTGTGGAAACAGGAGATTTAGACCCTGCCATCGTTCATACACCAAGCATTTATGTACAAGGCCTGCTACAAGCTAATCAAGAAAAACGGATTGAACGATTAATGACTCGATCATAGATGGGAGAGATTTAGAGTGACAAAATTAACTAGTAGAGAACTAATTGCTATTCGAGCTGAGAAGGAAATAGAAGATGGAAATTATGTAAATTTAGGTATTGGGATACCTACATTAGTTGCCAATTATATTTCACCGAATAAGACGGTAGTATTGCAATCTGAAAATGGACTTCTTGGAATAGGTCCTTATCCGACTCAAGAGGAAGTGGATCCAGACTTAATAAATGCCGGTAAAGAAACAGTGACAACTATTCCCGGTTCCGCATTCTTTTCAAGTGCAGAATCATTTGGGATGATACGTGGTGGTCATGTGGATGTTGCTATCCTAGGTGGGATGGAGGTTTCTGAAAAAGGAGACTTAGCAAATTGGATGATACCTGGAAAAATGATAAAAGGTATGGGCGGTGCTATGGATTTAGTGCATGGTGCCAAAAAAACAATTGTAATTATGGATCATGTAGCAAAGGATGGTTCACCAAAAATTAAAAAAGAGTGCTCTCTTCCGTTAACTGGAAAGGGTGTAGTAGACAAGATCATTACAGAGCGTGCCACTATAGAAGTGACACCAGAAGGTCTTGTACTTACAGAAGTGTTAGAGGGGTACACCGTACAAGATATTATTGATTCAACAGAAGCTACTTTAAATGTTGAAAATGTAAAAGAAAATGTTTCATTTTAATATGTCTGTATAAAACAATTCGGGGGGATTTGTTATGGAAGTACTAAGTATGATTGGCCTAATAGGAGGCCTAGTTTTACTTATAGTATTGACGATGAAGGGTGTAAATATATTAATCGCTGGCCCAATCTCAGCACTATTGGTAGCATTGACGAGTGGAATGCCATTATTTCCACAGTTGGCTGCTGAAGGTCAAGCTAATTATGTAACAAGTTATATGACAGGGTTTACAGGATTTATTATGTCCTGGTATTTAATGTTCTTACTAGGAGCTGTCTTTGGTAAAGTTATGGAGGATAGCGGTGCGGCGGATTCCGTATCAAAATGGATCGTAGATAAATTAGGAATGAAATATGCAGTATTGGCAATCGTAATTGCCTGTGCAATCCTTACATATGGTGGCGTAAGTCTGTTCGTAGTTGCGTTCTCTGTATATCCAATGGCAATTTCATTGTTTAAGCAAGCAGACTTACCACGTCGCTTTATTCCAGCAACATTAGGACTTGGTTCGGTTACGTTTACGATGACATCTGCGGGTTCTCCTGAAATTCAAAACTGGATCCCAATTCAATTTTTAGGTACAGACGCTTATGCTGGGTGGGAAGTAAGTATTATCGTAGCAGCGTTTATGGCGATTTTTGGGTATTGGTGGTTGAAACGTATTATTCAGAAGGCTGTTAATAAAGGGGAAAGATTTGTTGACCGTGAAAATGATCCGACGTTTGATACAGCAAGAAGTTTACCAAATCCTTTCTTAGCAATGGTTCCGTTAGCTGTAGTATTAGTGATCTCATTTATTTTCCATGATAAGCTAGCGCAATCAGCATTGATCATAGCGTTACTTGGAGGAGTTATTGCAACCTACTTCGTTGGAAGAAAATATTCCAAGAATTTCTGGGAAGCATTTTCAGCAGGTACTGTTGGTGCAATTATTGCAATCGGTAATACAGCTGCGGTTGTTGGATTTGGGGGCGTTGCTAAAAATGTGCCTGCATTTACAACTGCTGTTGAGGCAATGACAAACATTCCTGGTTCGCCTCTAATTGGGGCTGCTATTGCGGTATCCGTAATTGCTGGTATGACTGGTTCTTCATCTGGCGGTCAATCTATAGCGTTGCCATTATTGGCCCCACATTATATGGATATGGGAGTTAATACTGAAGCATTACACAGGGTTGTTGCAATTTCATCTGGTGCACTTGATTCATTGCCACATAATGGATACGTAGTAACTACAATTCAATCAATCTGTGGAGAAAAACATAGCCAAGCTTATTGGCCAGTAGCTGCAACTACAGTTGTAGTCCCATTAATTGGAACAGCTATTGCAATAATTTTATTCTCGCTTGGTTTAGGTATTTAATTTTTCAGTCCAATGAGCTTAATGGCTGATTTTGGAGGTAAAGACGAATGGTAAAAGATAGAGTACTTCTCATCACAGGGGCTGCACAAGGGATAGGGTTTCAAATTGCACAGGAATTTTATCAGGCTGGTGCGAAGGTAGTATTAACTGATATAAATGAAGAAAAAGTTAAAGATGCAGCTGCTTCACTAGGAAGTAATGCCCTTGGTATTAAATGTGATGTGACAAACGAGGAAGATATTATTAATTCTATTAATCTAACTGTCAAAGAGTTTGGAAGTATAGATATATTAATTAACAATGCAGGGATGCAACATGTTTCTATGTTAGAAGATTTTCCTACTGAACGCTTCGAATTATTAGTGAAAATTATGCTAACAGCTCCGTTCATGGCGACTAAGCATGTTCTTCCGCATATGCGTAAAGAAGGTTTTGGCCGAATTATCAATATGGCTTCTATTAATGGTTTAGTAGGTTTTGCTGGTAAAGCAGCATATAACTCTGCAAAGCATGGTGTAATTGGCTTAACAAAAGTCGCTGCCTTAGAAACCGCAGCAGATGGAATTACAGTAAACGCTATCTGTCCGGGATATGCTGATACGCCATTAGTAAGAAACCAATTACAGGACCTAGCAACTACACGCAATGTTCCTTTAGAGTCAGTACTGGAAGAAGTTATTTATCCATTAGTACCACAAAGACGTTTGTTAGATGTGAAAGAAATTGCAGATTTGGCATTGTTTTTAGCAAGTGATGCTGCAAAAGGAATGACAGGTCAAGCTGTAGTATTAGACGGCGGATACACTACTCAATAAAAACTTGCTATTTCAGCGTATTTCCTCTAAAATACGAAGTAATAGCAAGACGCAGATAAGGATCAGTAAATAGATAGTGTTTCTATAGAGAGCTAACGGTTGGTGGAAGTTAGTGTAATGCCCTGTTGAACTCGCCTTTGAGTCTGTATGAGTGAACTGTCAGTAGCTTATACCGTTTTCCGCGTTAAGGAATCAAGTTGAGTGATTTTTCACTAATTTGGGTGGTACCGCGTGAGGTTAATCTCTCGTCCCTTAGTTTTTTAAGGGGCGAGTTTTTTTTATTTTGAGGAGGAATTACAATGAGCTTTAATCATCAAGCAATTGAAAAAAAGTGGCAGAATTATTGGCAACAAAACAAGACATATAAGATGACTGATGACCCATCAAAACCAAAATTTTATGCACTTGATATGTTTCCTTATCCTTCTGGAGTAGGTCTACACGTTGGGCATCCACTTGGTTATATCGCTACAGATATTTTAAGTGCATATAAACGTAAGCAAGGATATAACGTGCTTCATCCAATGGGATGGGATGCTTTTGGACTTCCAGCAGAGCAATATGCAATCGATACAGGTAATGACCCTGCAGAATTTACAGCAAAAAATATTGCTACATTCAAACGTCAAATGATGGATCTTGGTTTTTCATTTGATTGGGATAGAGAAGTCAATACAACAGACCCTTCTTATTACAAATGGACGCAATGGATTTTCATTCAACTATATAAAAAAGGTCTAGCGTATGTGGATGAAGTGCCTGTAAACTGGTGTCCTGCATTAGGAACTGTTTTGGCAAATGAAGAAGTAATCGATGGAGTATCCGAACGTGGAGGGCATCCTGTAGAACGACGTCCAATGCGTCAATGGGTGCTTCGTATAACTGCTTATGCAGATAGACTTTTAGAGGATTTAGATGATCTTGATTGGCCAGAAAGTTTAAAAGAAATGCAACGTAATTGGATTGGACGTTCAGAAGGTGCTGAGCTTACTTTTGAAATTGATGGCACGAACGAATCATTCCGTGCATTTACAACACGCCCAGATACTATTTTTGGAGCCACATATGCAGTATTAGCCCCTGAGCATAAGCTTGTAGATACAATTACGACAGCAGAGCAAAAGGAAGCAGTGCAAGCCTATAAAGATCAAGTAAAATTGAAGAGTGATCTAGAGCGTACAGATCTTGCAAAACATAAAACTGGTGTATTTACCGGTGCCTATGCGATTAATCCAATAAACGGTGAAAAAATGCCAATCTGGATTGCAGACTATGTATTAGCAACTTATGGAACAGGTGGTATTATGGCAGTTCCTGCTCATGATGAGCGTGATTTTGAGTTCGCAAAACAATTTGATCTGCCAATCGTCGAAGTTGTGTCTGGTGGAGATATTGAAAAAGAAGCTTATACATCAGATGGAACACTTATTAACTCTGATTTCTTGAATGGTTTAAACAAACAAGAAGCGATTGCTAAAGCGATCGATTGGTTTGAGTCGAACGGTAAAGGTGAAAGAAAAATTACGTATCGTCTACGTGACTGGTTATTTAGTCGCCAACGTTATTGGGGAGAACCAATTCCAATTATCCATTGGGAAGATGGAACGTCTACCCCTGTAGATGAGTCTGAATTACCTTTGATGCTCCCAGTAACAGAAGATATTAAGCCAAGTGGTACAGGTGAATCTCCACTTGCGAATATTACGGAATGGGTAAATGTTGTAGATCCAGAAACAGGTAAAAAAGGTCGTAGGGAAACAAATACAATGCCTCAATGGGCAGGTAGCTGTTGGTACTACTTACGCTATATCGATCCAAATAATGACGAAGCACTTGTAGATCCAGAACTAGCAAAACGCTGGCTTCCGGTTGATATTTACGTGGGTGGAGCAGAGCATGCTGTACTGCATTTATTGTACGCTAGATTTTGGCATAAGTTCCTTTATGATATTGGTGTAGTGACAACAAAAGAACCTTTCCAAAAACTATTTAACCAAGGCATGATCTTAGGTGAAGGTAACGAAAAAATGTCTAAGTCAAAAGGAAATGTTGTAAACCCGGATGATATCGTAGTAAGTCATGGTGCCGATTCCCTTCGTCTTTATGAAATGTTCATGGGACCTCTTGATTCTTCAAAACCATGGTCTACAAACGGATTAGATGGTTCACGAAGATTCCTAGATCGTATTTGGCGTTTGTTAGTTGATGAAGATGGTAAATTGAGCTCTAAAGTGACAGACACTTCTTCTGATAATATGGAAAAAGCTTATCACCAAACAGTGAAAAAAGTAACGGAAGACTTTGAAGCAATGCATTACAACACCGCCATTTCACAAATGATGGTATTTATTAATGAAGGATATAAAGCAGAGCAAATTTCGAAAGAATATGTAGAAGGATTTGTGAAGCTTATTTCTCCAATTGTCCCACATATTGCTGAGGAACTTTGGAGTATTCTAGGACATGATGATACAATCGTTTATGAATCTTGGCCAACTTTCGATGAATCTAAATTAGTTGACAATGAAGTGGAAATTCCTGTTCAAATTAAAGGAAAAGTCCGTGCAAAATTACTTGTTGCAAAAGATGCAACAAAAGAAGAGCTTGAAGCATTGGCTTTGGCTTCTGAACAAGTACAACAATGGTTGGAAGGGCAACAAGTGAAGAAAATCATTGCAATACCAGGTAAAATGGTGAATATCGTTATTTAATAAGCAATAGAAAAGCTGTTCCACTCTTGTCTAGATAGTGGAGCAGCTTTTTGTATAACCATTTCTACAATCCTAAATTAATAAGCTCTTATCTTTTAAAGAGTGACACCGGACAAACACCCACCATTTGATTACGAATAAAGGAGGGGAAAGCGACGCAGTCGCTTTCCCTTACCAGACTGTAGACAAACTCAATTTAGGGTGTCTAGAGTTGTATATTTAATTCGGCAAGGACCACCACTTAGCTTTCCGTGGGCTTGGCTTCAGCCTCCTAGGCCAACAGGATGTTGGTCATGCAATCGTTGCCGCAAAAGTTCTTTTGCGACGAGCTTTGCGCAGGAGCAGGATGCGGCGAACTTAGATTGCCTTCCTCTCAATCTGCGGGGTCTTCTGCTCAAGCTGTTCCCACAGGAGTCTTCGTGGTGGTCCTTGCCTTATAAACAATTCCTTATAGATATCTACTCTTTACTGCTAAATGGATAAAGTAACATCCTTAAAATTTTTTACGGTAATTAATGCTTAGTCCAAGCACTCCATCATTGATAAAAATTAAAGGCATATGATCATTTCTTCATTAGCTTATTTGTGCTATAAAAGCTTGAATCAATTGATCACCTTGTTCTGTTCCAATAGATTCAGGGTGAAATTGAAGTCCGAATACAGGGTAGTTCCGATGCTTGATTGCCATGATTTCATTATCATCTGTTGCACGTGCAAGCACTTCTAAATCTTCACTTAACGTTTGCTCATCAATTACTAGTGAATGGTACCGCATGACTGAAATAGATTCGTTAAATGGCTGAAATAAGGAATCTGAAGAATGCTCAACTATCGATAATTTCCCATGCATAATATTTTTCGCTTGAACGATATCTGCTCCAAAAGCAGCTCCAATGGACTGGTGACCAAGACAGATTCCGAGAATTGGATATTTCTCATGTAATTCCCGGATTAATTGGATTGAAATCCCAGCTTCCGAAGGATCCCCTGGACCAGGGGATATAATAATTGCTTCAGGATGTAGTTCTTCAATTTCTTTGATAGTAATATCGTCATTCCGGATAACCTTAACTTCTTTGCCTAGCATGCTTACTTGTTGATATAAGTTATACGTAAACGAATCATAATTATCTATTAATAGAATCATCGTTGTACCTCCAAAAGAGCCTTGGCTTTGTTCAACGTTTCCTCATATTCGCTTTTTGGAATAGAATCAAAAACTATTCCAGCTCCAGCTTGAACATGAGCTTTTTTATCCTTTATAACCATTGTTCGGATAGCAAGGGCTAAATCCATATTGCCGGTGACGGATACATAGCCAACAGCTCCAGCATATACGCCACGTTTAGATGTCTCAAGTTGATTAATAATTTGCATGGCTCTAATTTTGGGTGCGCCAGAAACGGTTCCGGCTGGCAAACACGCAGTTAATACATCTAAAACATGTGTGTCCTTTTTTAATCGACCAGTTACCTCTGAAACGATGTGCATCACGTATTTATAGTATTCTATGTTCATATATTTTTCGATTGTGACAGAACCAATTTCCGAGATACGTCCAATATCATTACGACCTAAATCTACAAGCATTCGATGTTCTGCAACTTCTTTTTCATCGTTTAATAAAGCCTTTGCAATTTGTTCATCCTCTTGAATTGATTTACCACGAGGTTTAGTTCCAGCTATTGGATTTGTAGTAACTAATCCATTTTGTACTTTTACAAGGCTTTCTGGAGAAGTACCGAGTATTATATAATGTTCAAAGTCCATATAAAACATATATGGAGATGGATTGGATGTACGTAGCTTACGATATAATGCAAATGGATTTCCTGCATAGGGTGAAGAAAATCTCTGTGACAAAACAACCTGAAAAATATCGCCTTTTATAATATGCTCTTTTGCTTTTTCAACCATTTCTATGAATGTCTGTTCATCTATCATTGGTTGAAATGCCAGCTTCTCTTCCTTTTCAGATGGGGAAATGGGCCCGTTTTTTAGATCAGAGCAGATTGCTTCAATTGCCTCTATCATTTCGCTGTGGGTACGACCATTTTGGAATAAATCGATTGCTGCAATTGTAGTAGTTTGCTTTAAATGATCATAAATCACAAATGTATCGTAAAACATTACATGTATATCTGGCATTTCTAAATCATCATGGAGAAACTCTCCAATTTTTTCACTGTAAAATGCAGTCTCATAACCAAAATAGCCAATTGCACCGCCAAAAAATGAAAAAGGATATTTTTCTGAGTGAATTGGCATCATCGTTTTTAGTTTTTCGATGATGGATTCGGTTCCTTTTTCCTGACTACCACTATCAGATTGAAGTAAATATCCAGAGTGATTTCCTGTTAATTCTGCAATGGGGTTACACGCAATAAATGAATACCTTCCACTTTCTTCATGCTTTGCGGAGGATTCGAATAACATCTTTTTCTTTCCGTTTAACGCATGATAAATGGAAATAGGAGTCATCATATCCCCTTGCATTTCTTTCATTTCGTAACTACTCGTCTCAACTGTCATAGCTCTGCTCTCCTTTTCTCAGCTCAATAAAACACAAAAAAGGCCCTCCATCATAAAGGACGGAGAGCCGTGGTGCCACCTTTTTTGATTACTATTGTAATCCACTTTGTTGCAAATAATATATTGCGAGTCCTGTAACGTAGACATACGCCAAAGCCTACTAAAATTTTTCAGCCTTGGAGCTCAGAAGCCCATTCACTTAATGTCATGCACTGACTTGCACCAAGCGTCAGCTCTCTGGAGCATTTCATAAAGCTACTATTCTTCCTCATTGCTTGTTACAACACATTGTATAATAAATAGTTTTAAAATTCAATCGATTTCGCAGCGCTCATTCCTGCGATTTTACCAGTAACAAGGGCTGACGTAATATTATAGCCACCTGTATAGCCATGAATATCAAGTATTTCTCCACAAAAATATAGACCAGGTTTTTTCTTTGAAGCCATTGTTTTAGGTTCAATTTCTTTGATAGAAACACCTCCACCAGTTACAAATGCTTTCTCGAGAGGTTGTGTTCCATATACATTTACTGTAAATTGCTTCAACTGATGAGCTAGTGATCGAACCTTTTCATTTGAAAGATTTTGTCCATCTTCACCTTCTTGAATACCTGCTTGTTGTAATAAAAACAAAAGCCATCTTTCTGGTACAAGTCCTTTCCATACGTTTTTCACAGCTTTTTTTGGTTCCTCTTTAATTGAAGAGAGGAGAGATTGGAAAGTTTGTTCCACGTTTTGGTCTGGCATGCTATCTATACGAATTTCTACTTGCTCACCGCCATTTTTCTTTTGCTCTTTTACGACAAACTGGCTGCAACGTAATATAGCTGGACCACTTAATCCAAAATGAGTGAAGAGCATGTCCATTTGGTGAGTTATAATTGCTTTTCCTTTTTTATTTAACACTGAAACTGCAACATCTCGTAATGCAAGTCCTTGAAGTTCTTTTGACTTGATAAATGACTCATTGGATAGTAATGGAACCTCCGTAGGATATAGATCAGTAACTGTATGGCCAGCTTTTTGAGCCCATGGATATCCATCGCCTGTAGAACCAGTTTGTGGTACTGCCTTACCACCGACTGCCACAACAACTGCATGAGCAGTAATTTCTTCGCCAGTTTCAAGACGTACTCCAATAATCTTTTCATCATTCATTAATAATTTGGCAGCTGGTGAGTTTAATTTAATTTCAACTTTTAATCGTTTTAATTCATCTAGGAGAGCATTCACTACATCCATTGCTTTATTGGATACAGGAAACATTCTTCCATGATCCTCTTCTTTTAGATGGACACCAAGATTTTCAAAAAAGGAAATAATATCTTCATTATTGAAAACGGAGAAAGGGCTATATAAAAATCTTCCGTTACCAGGAATATTTTTGACAATTTCTTCTTGAGGAAGTCGATTGGTCACATTACAACGCCCACCTCCTGATATTGCTAGTTTTTTGCCAAGCTTTGACCCTTTTTCAATTAATAATACCTGTTTATTTTCTGCTCCAGCAGCGGCTGCTGCCATTAATCCCGAGGGACCCCCGCCGATTACAATTACGTCATACATAATAAGTTCACACTTTCATTTTTTTCTTAAGTATACATCATTGTGGTTTTGTTTCTACAGATGTAAACTATTAGATAGACATTTCTTAGGATTGGACGGTTTTTATGGCTTCGAATTTATTAAAAGGGACGATGATTTTAACAATCGGTCTCTTATTATCTAGAATATTAGGCGTTCTTTATGTAATCCCTTTTTATCAATTAATCGGGGAAAAGTATATAGTACTTTACCAATACGCATATGTCCCTTATTCAATAATGTTGGCCATTGCAGTATCTGGAGTCCCTATTGCAGTTTCAAAATTTGTTTCAAAGTATAATGCACTAGGAGATTACGCAACAGGACGAAAATTAGTAAAATCAAGTATGTTACTTATGTGTGTGACAGGTGTACTAGGATTTCTTCTTCTTTATATAATGGCAGAGCCAATCGCTCACCTTGTCATAAAAGATAAAGATGCTTTTTTCTCCATTAAGGATGTAGCATCCGTTATTAGATATGTTAGTTTTGCAGTGATAGTTGTACCTGTTATGAGTTTAATAAGAGGTTTTTTTCAAGGTTATCAACATATGACCCCGACTGCAGTATCACAGTTATTTGAGCAAGTAGTAAGAATTTTATTTGTTCTAGCTGGTGCTTTTATTGTTATGAAGGTATTTAAAGGTTCCGAGAAAACAGCTGTTTCTTTCGCCGTTTTTGCAGCATTTTTAGGTGCGATTGCTAGTTTAGTTGTATTGTATTGGTATTGGAAGAAGTTAAAACCAGAATATAATGCCTTACTAGAAAAAAGCGGAAATTTGACATCTGATGTATCGTTAAAAAATATATATAAAGAAATTTTGGTTTACACTGTTCCATTCGCTTTAGTAGGGGTAATTAATCCACTCTTTCAATTTATCGATATGATTACATTTAACCGTGCAATGACAATGATTGGGAAAGCAGCAGTTTCCGATACATATTTAGGTATGTTGAACTTCACTTCACATAAGCTTGTAATGATACCAGTCATGTTGGCTACAGGCTTTTCTATGACACTCATTCCTCTCATTACTAGTTATTATGCCAAACAGGATTTCAGTAATGTTAGAAAATCATTAGATCAAGCTTTTCAAATTTTATTATTTTTAACATTGCCAGCTGCGTTAGGTATTTCGGTTTTAGCTGATGAATTTTATACAGTATTTTATGAGAAAAGCGACGTTGGGGCAACAGTGCTGGCACATTATGCACCTGTTGCAATACTGTTTGCTCTGTATCCAGTGACTACTTCTATTTTGCAAGGGATTGACCGTCAAAAACTAATTATCCTCAACTTATTGATTGGTATTTTAACAAAGCTCGTATTAAATACGCCATTTATTAAGATGTTTGAAACGGATGGTGCTATTTTAGCCACATCTGCTGGTTACATTGTTGCTATTGCTTTAAATATGGTTGCTATTGGAAAAACATTGCATTATCAATCTACAATGGTGATCAGACGTATTTTTCTTATTTCAATTGTAACGGCAATTATGTTATGTATAGTATCCATCGTAAGATGGGGTATTGGGCAAGTGTTTACGATTGATGGAAAATTAGAATCGTTACTAGTTATCTTTGTTTGTGCTTCGATTGGAGCAGTTTTTTACGGCTTTGTAACTTTAAGATTAGGACTTGCACAAAAGCTTTTTGGCGAGAGAATTACCCGTTTTACGAAAAAATTTGGTTTTTAGGAGTATGACATGCGATTAGATAAATTTCTAGCACATATGGGATTTGGAACAAGGAAAGAAGTAAAAGAATTAATTAAATCAAAAGCTATACAAGTAAATGATGTCATTGTAAAAGATAGTTCTATGCATGTGAAAGAAAGCATAGATAAAGTTGCTGTTTATGGAGAAGAAATCGAGTATAGAGAATTTATCTACTTAATGTTAAATAAGCCTGCGGGAGTAGTATCTGCTACAGAAGATACGAGAGATCGAACTGTGATTGATTTATTAGAGGATGATGTACGTCATTTTCAGCCATACCCCGTTGGTAGACTTGATAAGGATACTGTAGGGTTGCTGTTATTAACGAATGACGGTGCTTTAACGCATCGTCTCCTTTCTCCGAATAAGAACGTGCCGAAAGTATATTATGCAGAGGTTGAGGGCATGGTGGACGAGACGGACGTACAGGCATTTTTGGAAGGTGTAACATTAGATGATGGCTATAAAACCAAGCCAGGTATGTTGGAAATTTTAAGTAAAGGACCAGTGTCAGAAATTGAATTAACTATAACAGAAGGAAAGTTTCATCAAGTAAAAAGAATGTTCGAATCAGTAGGAAAGAAAGTAGTTTATCTTAAAAGGCTCTCAATGGGACCGTTAAATTTAGATGAATCTCTTAAAGAAGGGCATTATAGAGAACTTACCGAAGAAGAATTAGAGGCTTTACAGCAAAAGAATGACCAGGCTTAGGCTAGGTCATTCTTTTCATATGGGGAAATCTAAGATGTCAATTTAACGCGTTTGTTCGTCGTGGTCCATTTGCCTCTTGTTGGGCTAATGACTAAGTCATTAAAGGCAAGTACATTCAAATCTCGTTGAATCGTGCGAGGAGTGATGCCAAATTCATCGACTAAATCTTGTGTTGTAACAGTTCCGTGATCACGGATGAACATATACATATCTTTAATTCGATTGAGCATCCGATCAGTAGTTGGTTTCATAAGTAACCACTCCTTCATCATCATATCTCGTGGCAAGACTAGCGGACGACATGGGTGAAAAGCAACTATATAATTGCAATTTACAGCCCCTTTACTATATTGGTAGTCAGTCATATGTTTTCTGACAATTTAATTATAGTAGATTTTCGAGAAAATTTCTATAAAAAACAGTTAATTTACAAAAACTTCATATTATTGCTTAATGAAATATATGAAAAAATAGAGGTAAAATGAGCATTATTTGAGATATTAACAGTGAAGAAATTCCTTAAGTAGAAGGTGAAATAGTATAGGAAGCAATAAGTTTTAATTAATCTGAAGAAAAGAAGACTGAAAATGCCTTCTTTTTTGTGTTTTATACTCGGAAAAAAGTGTAGAATAACGTTATAGGATGGGTAGGAGGGATAATAATGAATTGGTTAGAATTAGCGGAACAAAAAAGAACGGAAATAATTAAAGAGCTTCAAAAATTGATTCAAATTCCTAGTGTACTTGATGAAAAAGCAGCTACAGAAGAAATGCCTTTCGGGCCAAAACCCCTTGATGCTCTTAATCATATGTTAAGAGAAGGAAAAAGTGAAGGCCTAGTTATTAAAAATATTGATAATATGGCTGGACATATTGAAATGGGTGAAGGAGAAGAAACTTTGGGTATTCTCTGTCATGTGGATGTAGTACCAGTTGGAGAAGGCTGGACTTATCCTCCATTTGAAGGCGTTGTAGTAGATGATAAAGTTTATGGTCGTGGGGCAATTGATGATAAGGGTCCAACTATTGCAGCCTGGATGGCAATGAAGTTGGTTAAGGAATCTGGAATTCCTTTACATAAAAAAGTAAGACTAATCATTGGAACGGATGAAGAGAGCGGCTTCCGTTGTGTAAAACGATATTTTGAAAAAGAACCGATGCCTGAAATAGGATTTGCACCAGATGCTGATTTCCCAATTATTAACGCAGAAAAAGGAATTGCAAATCTAATCTTTACACAAACAGGTTCTACCGAAACAGAAACTATTCAATTTTTTCAAGCAGGAAAGCGGACAAATATGGTCCCTGACGAGGCCTTTGCTCTTATCTTCGGAGGACTTCATTCTATTAAACAAAAATTCATTGAATTCTCCGCTGAACTTGATTTTAATGGAGAGGTAACTCAAGAAGGGCCAATGGTTAAAGTATTTGTACGAGGAAAATCTGCACATGCGATGGAGCCCGATGAAGGGATAAATGCAGCGATATTACTTGCTAAATTTTTACAAACTGTTCCTTTAACTCCTCACTCGAAAGCATTCGTAGACTTTTTAGTACTTGGCTTTGGTGAAGAAAGTAGGGGGCATGCTTTATCGCTTAACTTTACGGATGAAGTTTCTGGAGATACAACATTAAATCCAGGAGTTATTCATTATGCCCCAGCTCAAGGGTCGTGTACACAAGTAAGTATGCGTTATTCAGTAAGTTATCCATTTGAGGAAAAATTGAGTGCATGTCGAGAGACCCTTCAAGATGTAGGGATCACTCTTGATCTTGGCTCTAATTCCAAGCCACATTATGTCGATAAAGAAGATATACTTATTAAAACATTACAAAAAGTATATGAGCGACAAACTGGAGAAGAGGCAAAGCTCTTATCTATTGGTGGAGGTACTTATGCAAGGGTTCTGAAAAATGGAGTTGCATTTGGAATGCTATTCCCAGGAAGAAAGGACTTAGCACATCAATTAGATGAATATGTAGATATAGATGATTTAGTTAAAGCAACTGCAATTTATGCAGATGCAATCGTAGAACTAGCAGGAAAAAATACTACAGAGGTGAAAACTAATGGCTAAAATTTTATGGAATGATCAAATCGTTAGTGAAGAAGAAGTAAAAATTGGATATGAAGATCGTGGGTACCAATTTGGTGATGGAATTTATGAAGTAATTAAAATTTATAATGGAGATGTATTTACTGCTACAGAACATATTGACCGATTGTATGCAAGTGCTGATAAGATCCAGTTAGTTATCCCGTATACAAAAGATGTACTCCATAAAATGCTACACGAGTTAATCGAAACGAATGAAGTCCAAAACGGACATATTTATTTGCAAGTCACACGTGGGATTAGTCCGAGACAGCATAATTTTCCTACAACTGCTGTTGATTCTGTTCTTACAGCGTATATAAAAGAAACGAGTCGTCCTCTCGCTCAACTTGAAAACGGAGTAAAAGCATGTTTTGTAGAGGATATTCGTTGGCTTCGTTGTGACATAAAATCGCTGAACCTTTTAGGAAATGTTTTGGCAAAACAAGAAGCTATAAGCAAAGATTGCTATGAAGCTATTCAACATCGTGGGGAAGTAATAACTGAGGGGTCTTCATCCAATATATATGGCATTAAAGATGGTGTGCTTTATACACATCCAGTAAGTAATCTTATATTAAATGGAATAACAAGAAAAGTAATTTTAGATTGCTGTGAAGAAATAGGGCTACCAGTAGTAGAAGAAGCATTTACAAAAGCACAAGCTTTGGAAATGGATGAAATTATTATGTCTTCTACAAATGCTGAAGTAATGCCAATTGTTTCTGTTGACGAAAAACCAATTGGAAATGGTATACGTGGAGAATGGACTCAAAAAATACAACAAGCGTTTGAGTTAAAAATCCCTTCATCCATCGGCGTATGAATACACATTACTTTATAGGAATTAAAATTCCACCAACGCTTGCAACTTCTATCATAGAAGAAAGAAATAAAACTAATTTACATGAGACTTATAAGACGTTGCCGTTTAAAGAGGATTTGCATATTACTTTATTTTATACTGGGGCAATGGAGAGCAAAAAAATGGATCAAATAATCCAGTCGTTACAAAAAATCGACTGGAGTTCTTTTGATCTAACAACGAATGGACACGCTCATTTTGGGAGCAATCGAACACCGAGAGTAGTATATACTGCATTAGAAGAAAGTAACTCATTAAAATTGTTACAACAACAGGTTGTAAATACCTTAACGGATAGTATAAATACAGATCATACTAAAGATTTTAACGCTCATATTACGATTGCAAAGAAATTTGCGTCCAATGGATTACTGTCAATAGAAGATTTTCACTTGCCTAAGACAACTTTTGAAGTTAGTAGTTTTAGTGTATTTAGAATAAACCCAAATAGTAAACCCCGGTATGAGGAGATTGCTTCTATTAGATGCAAAGGAGGGTAAGTGAATGGCTCAGCTAGTAAAGCTACAGGACTATATTTCAAGATATCAAGTTGATTTAAAACGATATCCAACACAATTTGTGCGATTAAAAAAGCAACAATGGGAACGTACTAAAGCAGAATGGGAAAGTGGATCGTTCGACTCCTCTTGGTTGGAAAAAGATGAAGAAGTAGAACTTCCTGAAAAGAAATCTTTATTCTCAAAGCTCTTCAATCGTAAACAGCACGAAAATATGGAAGATACAGGATGGGAAGAATCGGAATTACTTGAAGAAGAGGTGATTCCGGAAGAATCGACCATGTTAAATTTTCAACCAAATATTATTTACAACCCAAAATCAAAAGAAGAATTAAAGCAAATGTACTTAAATCAGCTATTTCATTTTCAATTGAAGTGGGCAAGCTCGACTTTACGTGAAAAGTCTTATGTAGATCCAAAGTTTATGCGAGATACTTTATTACGTACCTTCATTTTACAGCTACCAGATAATTATTTTTTATTTTATTATCCAATATTAAAACTAAAAAAAGCACCGGTTGAATTAGAAGTCATTTTGATATTACCTACAGAAATTATATGTCTTGTTGTTTTAGAAGGTAGAGAATTAGATGCTTTTATAGGAAGTAGCGATCGTTTTTGGATTCGAAAAAGTGGTGAGGAAGAAAAGAAGGTTTTGAGTCCTATGGTAAGTTTAAATCGGATGGAATCTATTTTAATGCAAATAATTAAAAAAGAAGAAATCGATTTGCCAATAAGGAAAGTAGTGCTTTCAAGAAATGGGTATATTGATTATCCTGGAACATCTTTCAACACTCAATTTATAGATACAAGAAAGTTTCCAGAATGGTTTAGAACTTTAAGATCTTCTCCATCTCCAATGAAGCATATGCAATTTAAAGCTGCACAAACAATACTTGACTTAGCTCAAACTACATCCTATTCAAGATCAGGTTGGGAAGTAGACAGTGAGGAACGGGATGAATAAGGTAGTCTTTATTTTAAATGAACATGCTGGTCGTGGACGAGCAAAAAAAATATGGGCTTCATGGAAAGAGAAAATTGACTTTCCTTATACTTGTTACGTGACTGAATATAGAGGCCATGCTACCAATATAGCAAGAGAATGCGCACAATATAGAGAAGGAGATTTATTAATTATAGCTATAGGCGGTGATGGTACCGTTCACGAAATTATTTCAGGAATTACAAATTATGATCACGTTCGAGTCGGAGTTATTTCTGCAGGTAGTGGAAATGATTTTGGTCGGACTTTTTCTGTTTTCAAAACCGTTGAACAGTTACAGATGTATGCGAGGAATCTTTATACATATGAAAAATTAGACTTTGGGTTATTAACAACAAAAGAAAACAAATTTGGATTTGTGAATAATGCAGGTTTTGGGTTTGATGCAAAAGTAGGTCATTCAGTAAATAATTCATCTTGGAAAAAGTGGTTAAATGTTTTGGGGTTAGGGAAAATAGCGTACATTCTATTTGTAGTTAAAGAGCTTTTAACATTTACAAGATTTTCATTCACTTTACATACGGGGAAAGATACGTTAAAGTTTGATGATGTTTGGTTCTTTGTTGTATGCAATCAGCCTTTTTTTGGTGGTGGAATGAAAATATCACCTCAATCCCGACCAAATGATCAATTAATTGAAATGACTGTAGTAAGTAAATTAGCAAAATGGAAGCTTCTCTTTATTTTCGGAACTGTGTTTTTTGGGAAACATACAAAATATAAAGAAGTAAAACAATTTCAAGCTAGTAATTTTACGATTATGATGCATGATCAAGTATATGGTCATGTAGATGGAGAATTCTCATGTTTAACGGAGCCCGATCACCGTTATTCTTTTTCAGTTCAATCAAAAGCTTGGAATTTAGCGAAACCAATAAGTAAAGGAGTTAAAAAATAATGAGGTTAAGACATAAACCATGGGCAGAAGATTTTATTAATTCTCATCCAGAAATTCTTATTCAAAACCCTGAAGAATTAAAAGGTAAATGGGATTCTGAATTTAAAAATGACCATCCTCTTCACATTGAAGTTGGGACTGGTAAAGGACAGTTTATTACAGGAATGGCCAAACAAAATCCGGATATTAATTATATAGGAATAGAGCTTTATGATAAAGTAATCGTTTCGGCACTTGAAAATGCCATAACCGCACAACCATTGCCAAATTTACGATTGCTTAAGGTAAACGGTGCAGATTTAGCAAAGTATTTTGAGAAAAATGATGTAGACCGTGTTTATTTAAATTTTTCTGATCCGTGGCCAAAAGTTAGACATGAGAAGAGACGTTTGACACATGAAGGATTTTTGAGATTATATGAATCTATTTTAGTAGATAACGCCGAAATTCATTTTAAAACAGACAATCGAGGATTATTTGAATACTCTTTAGTTAGTATGTCAGCTTATGGCATGTTAATTAAGGATGTTTCGCTTGATTTACATGTAAATATGCCAGAAGATAATATTATGACAGAGTATGAAGAAAAGTTTTCTGCAAAGGGACAACCAATCTATCGAGTAGAAGCAAAATACGTATAAAATGTTTAAGCGTTGACGATATCGATTAGGGGGAGAGAGAATGGATACGTTTCAATTTCACAATATGACACTAACTTGGCTTAAAGGCGGTACTACGTTCATGGATGGGGGAGCCATGTTCGGTGTTGTACCAAAGCCATTATGGGAAAAGAAATATCCTGTAAACGAATTAAACCAAATTGAGTTACCGTCAGATCCGCTATTTATCCAATACAATGGGCACAACATCGTAATGGAAGCGGGGCTTGGCTACGGTAAGTTTACAGAAAAACAAATAAGAAACTACGGTATAACTGATCAATCTCAGGTGGAGGATAACCTTGTGCAACTTGGTGTATTACCAGAAGAGATTGACATTATTATCATGACTCACCTCCATTTTGATCATGCTTGTGGGCTAACAAAGTGGGAGAATGATAGGTTGGTTTCTAGTTTTCCAAATGCGAAAATTTATGTTTCTGATGTTGAGTGGAATGAAATGAGAAATCCAAATATTCGTTCACGAAATACATACTGGAAAGAAAACTGGGAGCCAATTGAAGGACAGGTTGTTCCATTTTCAGGTTCATTAGAAATAGTGGATGGAATAGAAATGATTCACACTGGTGGTCATAGTGATGGGCATAGTATTGTTTTACTTAAGCAAAATGGAGAAACGATTATTCATATGGCAGATTTAATGCCAACTCATGCACACCAAAATCCTTTGTGGGTGTTGGCATACGATGATTATCCGATGACTTCCGTCTTTGCAAAAGAAAAATGGTTGAACGAAGCCTTAAGTAATAATTATTGGTTCTGTTTTTACCATGATGCTTTTTATCGTATGATCAAATGGTCAGAGGATGGAAAAGAAATAATAGAAAAATTAGACCGAACTTGATAAAAAATCAGCTGCACGCTTGTCTAGTGCAGCTGATTTTTTTATTTTGGCTTGCTTTAAAGAGTGTGTTTTTTTCAATTTATAGTGTAGAACACGGATGTGCGCTTGCCGCACGCTACGCATGAGCCTCCGCAGAATGAGTCGCTCTTACGTCGCTTCCGCATCCTTTACGGGGTTTCATTCTTCGCGCTCCTGCGGCTGTTAGGCGCACATCCTAAAAGCACCCGTTTATACAGAATCACTTAATTCAATAAGTAAAACCAGAATCCCCTATTCAAGTCTGTAATTATCATCGACACTAATAATGGAATCTACTTTACTTATAAGAGAATATACTGGCATTCGCGCCTTGCCCCCGCCACATGATAATGTTGATCAGTGAGTCTCATTTATCTATTTGTAAAATCTCCATGTATGGACTTAAATTGAAGGTTTCTTGGGTTGAAATCATGGAGAAGCGACTACCTGCATTTACTTTTTATTTATTTACAAGAAAACGATATTTTTTAGACAGAGAAAGGCTTAATTTTAAGCATGCAATAGTTGATTTTCGTTTTAGGCGGCGACTCCAGCCGGAAAAGCATGAGCTGAAGACCCTGGACTGAGCGAAGCGAAGGAAGCGGCTGAAGCCATGTCGGCGGAAAGCGTCCGCCTGGAACGGAAATCAACGGGGCACACACAAAAAGCGAGTATGTGAACAAAATATCGTTCACATACTCGCTAAGAGATACCTTGAAGAGTATTTCAGTGTCCTCCACGACAAGTCGTGTGAGACAAGCTAGCGAATAAAACGGCTTCTGCGGATATGCGGTCCTATTGTTGGTTTTTATATGTTCAGTCTATGTGTACTTTGATTGGAAATTCGGATGTGTTTCCACACGCTACACATTAGTTTAAAAAATTCTCTATTTTAAATTTATTATACTTTTACTAACTCCACAACAGTTCCTGTTTTTGTGTCTGCGGAAAATTCAAATTGCTCGAGTTCGCCATTTCGAACACGAGAAATACCACCTTTATATACATTCGTATGGATTGCTTCATTAGTGAAAGGCTCTGGGCTCATATAAATCCAAGAACCATCAATCGGCCCTTCTTGTATAAATGAATTTTTTATTTCTTTTAAAACTAGCTCTGGAGATCGATTAATATTCAATTTATTAGCTGCTTGACTAGCAATAATACCGATTACAATCCCAGAACCTAGACCCATCATATAATCACGAATTTTCAATGTGATACTCCTCCTTACGTCTTTTTTTTAGTGTATCATACATCCTTATTCAAATAAATTTTTCGAATGTCGAAGTTTTAAAGTAGTAAACGATTCAAGCTTTTATTACAATAAGAAGAGGAATATTAATTATATTATATAAATTTGACCAAAGCTTTAGGAGGCTTTTACAAATGAATGAAGAAACGCGCTCACTATTTAAAACCTTAACAGAACTTCCTGGAGCACCAGGAAATGAACATGCGGTACGTTCATTTATGCGAAGTGAACTTTCCAAGTATTCAGATGAAATCGTGCAAGATAATTTAGGAGGCATTTTCGGATTAAAAAAAGGGGATGAAAATGGTCCGAAAATTTTAGTAGCTGGTCATATGGATGAAGTTGGCTTTATGGTTTCAGGTATCACAGATAATGGAATGATTCGATTTCAAACATTAGGCGGTTGGTGGAGTCAAGTTTTACTTGCGCAACGAGTAGATATTGTTACGAAGGATAGAACAATTCCAGGAGTTATCGGATCTATTCCTCCTCATTTATTAAGCGATGAGATGAGAAATAAACCAATGGACGTTAAAAATATGTTAATTGATGTTGGTGCAGACGACAAAGAAGATGTGAATCGCATGGGAATTAGACCGGGAGATCAAATAGTTCCTGTTTGTTCATTCACACCAATGGCAAATGATAAAAAGATTATGGCTAAAGCATGGGATAATCGATATGGTTGTGGTCTTGCGATCGAGCTAATGAAAGAAGTCCAAAATGAGCAATTACCTAATATGCTTTATTCAGGTGCAAATGTTATGGAGGAAGTTGGTCTGCGTGGTGCACAAGCATCGGCTAATATGATTCAACCAGATCTATTCTTTGCGTTAGATGCAAGCCCTGCAAATGATGCCTCAGGTAATAAAAATGAATTTGGTCAACTTGGAAAAGGAGCTCTCTTACGTATTTTTGACCGTACAATGGTAACACATCGAGGCATGAGAGAGTTTGTATTAGACACAGCAGAAACACATAAAATCCCGTATCAATATTTTATCTCACAAGGTGGTACAGATGCAGGAAGAGTCCATACTTCTAATGAAGGTATACCTAGTGCGGTTATAGGTATCTGCTCACGTTATATTCATACTTCAGCTTCGATTATCCATACAGATGATTACGCAGCAGCTAAGGAACTCATTACTAAGTTAGTGAAATCATGTGACCGAACAACTTTAGAAACAATTAAAGCAAACGTATAACACCTAAAAAGAAAGGAGCCGAAAATTTGAATGATTTCGGCTCCTAATTTATATTATGTTAATAATTATTGTTTTTTCCTTCAGAGAAAATAAGCACTAGAGGTATCAGTGTTCATTTTTATAATGGGAAAATAGAATACATACTGAAAACATATACTTTTACTAGAGTGGAGAAAATATGTATGAGAATATTAATAGGAACCAATAATAGAGCTAAAACCAAAGCAGTAATAACTATTTCAACAATGTATTATCCAAATGCAGAATTTGAGAATAAGGATGTCCCGTCACTTGTATCAAATCAGCCAATGAGTGATGAGGAAACGCGAAAAGGCGCTATCAATCGCGCGAAGCACTTGATGCTGGAGAATGTTGACGCCGACTTTGGAGTAGGATTAGAGGGCGGCGTGAAAGAAATAGATGGGACTATGTATGTTTGCAATTGGGGTGCCCTTGTAACAAAAGAAGGGAAAGTTTTTTCAGCAACAGGGGCGGGTGTACCTCTGCCGTATGAAATTGCTGATCAGTTGAAGGCAGGTGCGGAACTTGGGCCAGTAATGGACGTCTATACTAATAAGAATGATATTCGTCATTCTGAAGGCGCAATTGGTATATTTACAAATGGTCTTGTGTCAAGAAGTGCAATGTTTGAGCATATTATGTTATTACTTATAGGTCAATACGAACTTTCTAAAAAGCTATTAGATTAATGAAGGCTGCATCAAAGATTTTTTAGACTACTACATAGAAAATGTGAAAGTAGCCTGTAGTTGCAAGTGTTGAAAATCATCTATAAAATATATAGAAGTTATGCTGTGAATGGAGGAAAGTAAATGGCTCGAAAATGGATGCGGTTATGTATCGCGTCACTAGCTGTCATTTTATTAGCAAGTTGTTCTTCAGTGGAAGAACAAGCAGTAGATGGCATGGAAAATGCAAAAACAGTGTTTCAAGAAGATGCAGAAAAGCCCAATGAAACAGTAGATAAATTGAAAATCTTTTTGCCTAGTGGATTTTCTATTGAAGATGATTCAGATCAAACGAACATTCTTTTATCTAAAGGCAACGATTCTTATATTTTATTTGTTAATCCCAATGAACTTCCTGGAAGTCAATTATATTTTGATTTAATGATGGCTAATACTAATTTAAAAATAGTTGAAAAAGATACATTTGAACAAAACGGAAGATTTGGTTTTGCTGCAATTATTCAAAGTAGTGAAGAAAATTTTGAACTTATTACTAGTATAGGCGGGATAAAGCTCACTACTATATCAAAACAACAAAATATCGCTTCTAATTTAGAGAAAATGATGATGATTGTAAGGTCTATTTCAACTGACTAAGGAGGAAAAAGAATGAAAAGCCTAAATTCAGTAGAGGAATTTGATCAACTGAAACAAGAAAGTAAGGTAGTATTCAAATTTACTGCCGACTGGTGTCCAGACTGTCATTTCATTGATCCATTTATGGATGAAGTAGAAGGGGAATTTTCAGACTTTCAATTTGTTTCTGTAGATCGTGATAAATTTATAGACCTCTGTATTCAATTAGATGTTTTTGGAATTCCTAGCTTCATCGTATTTGATAATGGAGAAGAAAAAGGACGTTTTGTTAGTAAAGACCGCAAAACAAGAGAGGAAATCGAATCTTTTCTTCAAACAATCTAACAACAACAAAGCGGTTCACAAAAAGTGGACCGTTTTATTTTTGAGAAAGAAGGAATAACAATGAAAGCACAAGAACTAATACGTCTATTGAAAACAAACCTATCGGAAGACACATTTCTTTACGAATTTAATAGAGAAACAAATAAACTTAGATTAACCCATAAAACGCTTCATAAAGGTATAGATATTTCTATTCCACCTATTTTGGCAAAATATGAAACAAAAAAAGAATTAGCCATTGAAGAAGTAATGTATACTATACAACAAACATTTCAGGCTATGGAAAAAGAAATTTTTGGCGATATAGATCCTTCTTCTTCCGTATATCCGGTCATTCGCTCGACTTCTTTCCCTGAGAAATCAAATGAAGGCAATCGATTCATTACGAAAGAACATACTGCAGAAACAAGAATTTATTATGCGTTAGATCTTGGAAAAACATATCGGCTACTAGATGAGAAAATGCTAGAGAGCTGGGGTATACGGGAAACTGAAATACGTGAAAGAGCTCTATTTCAGGTTCGAAATTTAGTAAATAATTTTAAAAAAGATGAAGTGGCCGGAAATATTTTTTATTTTTTCAATAATAATGATGGGTATGATGCAAGTAGAATACTTAATGAATCTCTTTTAAAAGATATGAAAAAGTTAATTGTTGGAGATATGACTATTTCTGTACCCCATCAAGATGTTATGATAATTGGTGATATAAGAAATGAGACAGGGTATGATGTTTTGGCACAAATGACGATGCACTTTTTTACAGTTGGAACTGTACCCATTACTTCTTTATCATTTATATATGAAAATGCAGATTTAGAGCCGATATTTATTATGGCAAAAAATCGAGTAGCGAAGGAGAAAGAAGAAAAATGAATGTTTTTTACAACCAAAATGGAGTTGGAGATGTATTGTTGCTTCAATTAACATCAGAAAAAGTTGAAAAAGTAGTTACAGAAACAAAAGGTGATGTAACGCTTATTAAAAATGCGAATTCTAATGAAGTATTAGCTATTAATATTTTTGAATTTAGTAAATATGCCGAGATTCAAGAAAACGGAAATATAACTTTAACGGAAGAATTAGTAGCTAAACTTGAACAAGTTCTACAATCTAACGAAGTAGATTATAAATTGGATGTAGATCTTTCACCAAAATTTGTAGTGGGTTATGTAGAATCGTTAGAACAACATCCAAATGCTGACAAATTAAAAGTTTGCCAAATAAACATTGGTGAAAGTAATTTGCAAATTGTTTGTGGAGCACCGAATGTGGATGCAGGGCAAAAAGTGGTTGTTGCGAAAGTGGGGGCAGTAATGCCATCTGGAATGGTTATTAAGGATGCGGAATTACGAGGTGTGGCATCAAGTGGAATGCTATGCTCCGCTAGAGAATTAGCTTTACCAAACGCACCGGAAGTAAAGGGCATTCTAATATTGGACGAGCAATCAGAAGTTGGAAGTGCATTTTTTCAATAAACTTATCAGATTGAAGACAAAAGGTAGTTGGAATAAGTTAATTCCAACTACCTTTTAAAGTTTTTCTACTTTTCGATCACTCACCCTCTATCCCTCAAGATTATTCTGCCTTACAATTATAAATATGAATAATTTAATAGAAAAGAAGGATTTTATTGCTTTGGAAAAGTGTTGCCAAAGAGATAAATACGCTATTGGCTAGCCTAAACGGCTTTGCACTCTCTCACTGAAAGGGAGCGGTAAGCTTCGAAAAACTTGATTTATGTTTTTTCAAGTTCGTCTACAATCTGAGAAGTGCTCCTTTTGTCATGTACTTTTTTTCAAATTCATTTCAAATTCTTTAAAATAAGGACGTTAAGTGTTTTTATTGGTAAAATAAAATGTATCTATTAGAAAGAGTTGATGAAATTGAATTGGTTTAAAAAATTATTTGCAACAAATGAAGTAGAAGATAAAGAAACCGAACAAGTGGCTAAACAGGAAGTATTCGATACAACCTCTAAAACGAAAACACCTTTTCGTTTTCCATTAATACCGGATGAAGAAAAAGATCAATTTTTGTTTGGAGAGCCAAAAGTAGAAAAAGTTATTGAGCCAATGATGAAAGAAAAACATAAGAGAGAAGACGAAACATATAAACCTCTTCATACACGAGAACTGTGGCAACAAAGAAAACAACAGTCTGTCGTACATCGAGCACCTAAAAAAGAAATACCAGTCGCACCACGAACACCTAAAAAAGAAGTAATAGAAGGAACAGTTAACGAAAGACGTAAAAAGGCTTTTACGCCAACACAAGTTCCTTCACCAGTTTTTGGATTTTCAAAAAGACAGGAAAATAAAATAGACGAGACAAGTGAACAAACCAAATTTGAGCAAGTAACACATAAAGAGCCAACAGCATTATTCTCACCAACACAAGTTCCTTCACCAGTTTTTGGATTTTCGAAAAGACAGGAAAATAAAGTGGAAGAGCCAATTGAAACAATACAAGTTGAGCGAGAATTAGTTATGGAAGAAACTGCTGTAACTATTGCTCCAACACAAGCAGAGGTTGATGAAGTAGAAGTAACACCTATAGTTTCAGAAACTATTGCTGAGGCGGAAGATAAAGCCGTTGAAGTAATGGACAAACCTTTAGAAATTGTTGAAGAAACACCAAAAGTAGAGATGAAAGAAACTGCTGTAACTGTTGCCCCAACACAAGCAGAAGTTGATGAAGTGGAAGTAGCACCCATAGTATCAGAACCAATTGCTGAAGCGGAAGATAAAGCCATTGAAGTAATGGACAACCCTATAGAAATAGGTGAAGAAACAAAGGATACACCTAAAGAAAACATTCGACCATTTAATGTACTAATGCTTAAATCAGATAAGGAAAAAGTAAATAACCTAGTAAAAGAAACGACTAAGATTGCTCCAACACAAGCAGAGGTTGATGAAGCAGAAGTAGCACCTATAGTTTCAGAACCTTTAGGTGAAGTGGAAGATAAAGCCGTTGAAGTAATGGACAACCCTATAGAAATAGTTGAAGAAACAAAAGTTACACCAAAAGAGAACATTCGACCATTTAATGTACTAATGCTTAAATCAGATAAGGAAAAAATGAATAAGCTAGTAGAAGAAACGACTATGATTGCTCCTGAAATAAAAGCGGTTGCTACCCAACCATTTGAGGATGTTAAGAAAACGCAATCTCAACCAGAACATTCCGAATATGAAAGACCTGATCTTAACTATTTATTACCTCCAGAAATGAAAAATGAAGATACTGAATGGATGGAAGAACAAGCATTTACACTTATTGAAGCACTATCCCATTTCCAAGTTTCTGGAGAAATTGTTCAAATGTTTCAAGGTCCTGCAGTAACTCAATTTGAGATAACTGTTGGCCATGGGACAAAAGTTAGTAAAATTCGTAATTTAGCGGATGATTTAAAACTTGCTCTTGCTGCAAAAGATATACGTATCCAAGCACCAATTCCGGGGAAAAGTTCTATTGGAATTGAAATCCCAAATAGAAAATCACGAGCTGTTCGATTATCAGAAGTAATCAATTCAAGTGTGTTCTTAGATTCTGATTCTCCTCTAGAAGCTGCCTTGGGATTAAATCTTACGGGGAAACCAGTGACGCTTGATTTACGAAAAATGCCTCATGGCCTAATTGCCGGTGCGACAGGATCAGGTAAGTCAGTATTTATTAATTCGTTACTCGTAAGTCTTTTATATAAAGCAACTCCTGAAGAAGTGAAACTTTTATTAATTGATCCTAAAATGGTAGAACTCGCGCCATTTAATCATATTCCTCATCTTGTAAGCCCCGTTATTACAGATGTCAAAGCAGCAACTGCCGCTTTGAAATGGGCGGTAGATGAGATGGAAAGACGCTATCAATTGTTTGCACATATAGGTGTACGAGATATTAGTAGATACAATACATTAGCAACAGAAAAGCGACAATTTGCACAGAAGTTGCCTTATATCGTCATTGTAATAGACGAACTTGCAGATTTGATGATGATGGCCCCTACTGAAGTGGAGGATGCTATTTGTCGTATTGCCCAAAAAGCTAGAGCTTGTGGTATTCATTTAGTATTAGCGACTCAAAGGCCATCAGTAGATGTTATTACGGGACTTATTAAAGCGAACATTCCTACACGTATTGCTTTTTCTGTTTCTTCGCAAATTGATTCTCGAACTATATTAGATCAGCAAGGAGCAGAAAGATTACTAGGGAAAGGGGATATGCTTTACCAAGGAAATGGCATGTCCAGTCCAGTAAGGATACAAGGAACATTCGTTACGGATGATGAGATTGAGAATGTTATTGATTATGCAAGAACTCAAGGAACACCTGAGTACATGTTTGAGCAAGAAGAATTACTTCAAAAGGCAGAGAATGTAACAGAACAGGATGAAATCTTTGAGGAAGCATGTCGATTTGTTGTGGAGCAAGGATCCGCATCCACCTCATTATTACAACGGAAGTTCCATTTGGGCTATAACAGAGCCGCTAGATTAATAGATGCTATGTACGAAAATGGATATATTACGGAGCAAAAGGGTAGTAAAGCTAGAGAAGTGCTACTTACTAACGAAAGTCTTGAACAAATATTTAGTTAATATAGTTTATTAATATTACCGACTAAATAATGATATAATTGGGAATACGTCTACCAAGACGAAGTATACTATCGATAACTGTTTTATGCATATAAGTGGGGATAATCCCAGGAGGTTTACAACGTATGACAAAATATCATTTTACAGGCATTAAAGGGTCTGGAATGAGCCCGTTGGCACAAATATTACATGATGTGGGTAATGAAGTACAAGGCTCTGACATAGAGAAGTATTTTTTTACGGAAAAACCATTACACGAACGCGAGATAAATGTTTTGCTATTTGATGAAGACAATATTGAAGAGGGCATGACCGTTATTGCAGGTAATGCATTTCCGGATACCCACCCAGAATTAGTGAAGGCAAAAGAGCTTGGTTTGGAAGTGATTCGATATCATGACTTTTTAGGCGACTATATGAGCCAATTTACTTCTGTAGCAGTTACAGGTGCTCATGGTAAGACATCAACTACTGGCTTGCTTTCACATGTTTTAAGTGGATATACACCAACTTCTTATTTAATTGGTGATGGAACAGGGAAAGGTATGAAGGATGCTTCCAATTTTGTATTTGAAGCATGTGAGTACCGAAGACACTTTTTAGCTTACAATCCTGATTATGCGATTATGACAAATATTGATTTTG
Organism: Psychrobacillus mangrovi; assembly: GCF_037104765.1. Lineage (NCBI taxonomy): Bacteria > Bacillati > Bacillota > Bacilli > Caryophanales > Bacillaceae > Psychrobacillus > Psychrobacillus mangrovi. The sequence goes on from NZ_JBAWSY010000003.1 coordinate 60,236, forward strand.
ATCATCCAGATTACTTTCAAGATATTGATGATGTCTTTCAAGCTTTTCAATCCATGGCAATGCAAGTGAAAAAAGGAATAATTGCTTGTGGAGATGACAAGTACTTGCAAAAAATTAAAGCTCCTGTTCCTGTCGTTTACTACGGTTTTGGTGAGCATAATGATTTTGCAGCTAGAAATTTAGAAAAAACGACTGAAGGTACTTCATTTGATGTGTTTGTTCGTAACGAGTTTTATCACCGTTTTTCCATTCCATTATTCGGAGATCATGCAGTGCTTAATTCTTTATCTGTTATATCTCTTTGCCATTATGAAGATGTACCAGCTGATACTATTCAAAAAGGTTTAGAAACGTTTGAGGGCGTTAAAAGACGCTTTACAGAGACGGTAATAGCTAATCGTATTCTTATTGATGACTATGCGCATCACCCTACTGAGATAACAGCAACGATACAATCAGCTAGACAGAAATATCCGAGCCGAAAAATTGTAGCTATTTTTCAACCGCATACCTTTACAAGAACTCAAAAGTTCTTAAATGAGTTTGCCGACAGTTTAAGTCTTGCTGATCAAGTATATCTCTGCGAAATATTTGGATCCGCTAGAGAAAATGCAGGGGACTTAACTATTCAAACGTTAGTAGATATAATTGATGGAAGTCATATATTAAATGAAGAGACCGTCGATCAGCTGCTTACTCATGAAAATGCTATCTTTTTATTCATGGGTGCTGGAGATGTTCAAAAGTATCAACAAGCTTTTGAACAAAAACTTACAGACTGTTGACAAACGCTTTCATTCTTCGTTGCTTGCACTTCGTTGTAAGCTCATGAACTTAAGTTCTATTCGCTTCCGCCTCATGCTGGCGCGCCTCGACTGACAAGCGTTTTCAAGACAGCCTGTAGAGAACCTGGTAATTACTATAAACATCTACATTTTTTAAGAATGTTAGAAAATGCTTAATCCATTTTAGGATTAAGCATTTTTAAAAGGATATTTAAAAGAAACGTAGTATAGTAATATAGAGAAAGAAGTTTAATTTTTTTCTTTTGGGGTAAAAATAAGTAATAACAACTGAAGGAGGATACAAAATGGAAAATCTCTTATACATAGCCGCTATTATAGCCGCAATAGCATTCTTGGTACTTTGTATAAGCCTTGCAGTTACGTTGTTTTCTGTTAAGAAGACATTAAATAATGTTGCAAATACGCTAGAAGGGCTCGATACAAATTTACAAAATGTCACGAAAGAAACTGCAGAACTTCTTCATAAAACAAATGAATTAGCAGTAGACATTCAAGAGAAATCAGAGAAATTAAATACGGTAGTTGATGCAGTTAAGAATGTAGGATCTTCCGTATCAGGATTAAACCATTCTATTCAGCGAATTACTACTTCTGTATCAACGGAAGTTGAAAAAAATGAAGAAAAGATTGCACAGGTTGTCCAATGGAGTAATGTCTTGTTTGGCATACGCGACAAATGGAAAGAGCGTAAAGCATTAGAAGAAGCAGGATATTATTCTTATGAATCAAAAAAAAATTTATAATTATTGGAGGAATTTAGATGAGCAATTATGATCACAATAAACCAAATTATAACGATTCAAAACACAATGCAGAGTATTACGACAATCCATCATCCTATAACAAGCAAATTCAACCAACTTATCCACCTCAACCATACTATAACGAAAGCAGAGACTATATTTATCGCCAGGAAGAATCGAGTGGAAAAGACTTTATACTAGGTATGTTTGTTGGTGGAATCATCGGGGCTGCAACAGCTCTATTGTTGGCACCAAAGACAGGTACAGAGCTACGTGGAAATATTTCAACTCAAGCTAATCAATTAAAAGATAAAACAATCGATTTGTCTTCCACTGCAAAGGAGAAGACAACTCAATTGTCAAAACAATTACAAGAGCAATCGGGCCAAATTGTGGAAAAAGTAAAATCCATGAAAGGTGCACCGACATCTCCTTTAGACGATGGAACTGCATCTTATGAAGGTGAGGAACCAATGGATTATATGGAAACCATCTCTCATACTACGGAAGAATTAAATGCAGAACAGGATAAGCAAGAAGAAAATACAACAGTAGTAGCGGAAGCAATTAAAGAGGCAATCGTAGATAACAAATCAAATAAATAAATTGAAAAGTGGTAGTCCCTTAGAGTAGGGATTACCACTTTTTACTGTTAAGGTTATTAATTGAAACTTAGGGAGTAGAATACGGATGTGTGCTTGCCGCACGCTAGACATAAGCCTCCGTAAGATGAATCGCTCCTTTGTCACTCCACATCCTGTATTGAGATTATTTATTAACAATACATTAATAGAATCTACTTTATTACGTCAAGAGGATATACTGGCATTCGTGCCTTACGAGCCGCATGACGTGCCGTATGAGACAGCGAAATGCGCTTGCTCATACAGCGGCTCATGCGGACGTGCGGCAAGCACGAATGACTATAGTTGGTGATGTATCTGTTCAAGTCTATGTATATAATTTGTACTTAGAGATTAGAAACTCTGATGTGCGCTTGCCGCACGCTACGCATGAGCCTCCGCAGGATGAGTCGCTCCTACGTCGCTCCCACATCCTTTACGGGGTCTCATTCTTCGCGCTCTTGCGGCGTGTAAGGCGCACATCCTGAAGACATCCCAACGAATTTGAAGAATTATCTAAGAAACATTCCTATATCCTGTTAATTACATTTTATAGAGAGTACACACTGGCATTCGTACCTTTCTAGCCGTATGAGCCAGCGCGAATGCCTATACATAAGTAACATTCAAGTTTACTTATGATTAAATACTATTTCTAAATGATCTCCTCCAAATATTTCTTCGTCGAAACCGGATGCTTGCCCATTTTTCAATATTTGAAATGAGCTAGCAAACTCAGGCAATGTCCAATTGGAAAAACGAAATACATCTTGATAGATCCAAGGAGATGTATTTATTTCTTGCCATTGAAGTATGGAGCCATTTGGAATGATGTCCTGATAGGAAAGATTAACATCACCTGCTGTAACAATGGCACACTCCTTAACCAATTCAACTTCCTCATTTTGAAAGATAACTTTAATTCGATTTTCTAGCCTATTATCTAGCTTATAGGCAATCTCTTGCAGAGAAGGTGCACTTACATTTTTTATTTGTACTACGTCATTGTCTTGGATTGGGTATTGCAGTTTCACTGGATTGTCATTTAACAGCATGATAGAAGTAAAATCAGGTATATAGTGATTCTTTTCATTTATTGTAATTGTATAAGGTTTTAACTGCGTAAGGTAGTCTTCTTTTTTTATAGCTATTAATACTTGTTCTAAGGTTTGGGGAGTATCTACTATAACTTTGTCCCTTTCTTTCAAAGGTGTATCGAGAGAGACGTTCTCACCATTTACACGTACTTTAGGTTCCACGATGTGCATAACACCTTGGATGGTAACAGTTTTAACAGATGCATCATCAAGCAAATCACGAACAGTAGCTTCTCCAGGCTTTCCATCTTGACCTTCCAATAACTCAATCTGATCATTACTTTGAATGATTGTTTTCGTATTTGCTTCCTTTCCGTTTAAATGAATGATTGCTGGTTTTCCATGTTCACCGGGAATATAAATATCTTGTCCATTTACTTGAACAGCAAGGGCAGCTCCAGGTTTTCCATATAGTATTCTAGTAGAAATGTTTGCTGCAAGTAGAGCGTCTCCAACGGTCATTTCCTTCAATTCGAAAAGACGTACTATTTGATTATTCACTTCGACAGACATGTATTGAATAGGTGCTCGCTTTGCGGCTATAGCTATACCGATCGGTGTAACAAGCTCAGGTGTTACCGGAATATGTTCTTCTTTTGTTAAGTTTTGTATAGCGTCTATTCCACGAACAGCTACTCGATTTTCAGGAAGGTTTAATTTTTCCGCAAGGATAGAAGTAAGCGCAGGAGTCAAACTTCCTCCACCAACTAACATCACTGCTTTCGTAGGTTTGTTATTGTTCAATCGAAGTATTTCAGAAGAAATAGAAGCAGCTAACACTTGGGTTGCTGGCCGAATAACATTGATTACTTCTTCCTTTGGTATTTCCTGATCAAAACCTAAAATATCTTGAATATGTATGAAATCGTTTTGATTAATAGATCTCTTTGCCTCTTCTGCAAAAGGAAAGTCCAATAAATAATGATCGCTTAATGATTCTGTTATTTCATCTCCGGCTATTGGAACCATTCCATAAGCTACAATAGTTCCATGATTCGTGATAGCGATATCTGAAGTTCCTGCACCTATATCTACTAATGCCACATTTAAACGTCTCATAGATGTAGGAATTAAAACATTAATTGCTGCTATTGGTTCAAGTGTCAAAGCTTCCATTTCTAAACCAGCACGTTTTAATGCGGATAGTAACGATTCAACGACTACCCGTGGTAAGAAAGTAGCAATTACCTCTATGGAAGCTTCAGCACCTTGCTGATCAACCAAGCTACCAATTTCTTCTCCATCCAGACGATAGTATAATACACTGTATCCAACACAATAATAATGGCTAGATTGCTTATCTATATCTTTTTGTACTAAATTAGTTTGTGCTTTTTGAACGGCGGAAAGCTCCAAGCGACTAATATCTTCCTCAGAAAAAATGGGTCTATTTTTTATATCCATTTGAACAGATGCTTGTTCTGTTTTCAAAGCTCTTCCAGCAGCTGCCACACTTACTTTTTCAAGTGGACCATGCTTTTCTTCTAGCTTTGTTTTGATAGAGATGATTGCTTCTGCTACTTTTAGTACATTATGTATTTGACCATCAACCATTGCACGTTCTTTGTGTTCTTCTACTAAAATATCTACAACATGAAATGCTTGGTCGCGTTCTTCTAAAATAATTCCAACTACAGATCTAGTACCAATATCGAGAGCAAATAACTTAGTTACCAAATTCTCACGTCCTTTTTTAGATAAACACTTTAGCGAGTTGAAGTGCTAAAATAAAAAAGCGTGACATTCTCGCTATCATTGTTTATAATATGTCTTATCACTAAAATGTATCATAATTTTCAGGCGATAGAAAGTGTCGATGAAGAGAAAGAGAGGAGAAGTATCATGAGTCATATTGATTTAGATGGATTACGCGCACGTGTAGATGAGATTAACGTAGAAATTCTACAGTTAATTAACGAAAGAGCTGGGGTAGTACAAGAGATTGGTAGAGTAAAAGAAAAGCAAGGTGTAAACAGATACGATCCACTTCGTGAACGACACATGCTAGATTACTTAAAAGAGAGTAATTCTGGTCCTTTGCCACAATCCACTGTTGAGCATATTTTCAAGGAAATTTTTAAAACAGCATTAGAATTGCAAGTGGATGATCAAAAGAAAGCACTACTTGTTTCACGTAAAAAGAAATCATCCGATACAATCGTTGAAATTAACGGTGAGAAAATAGGAACCGGGGCACCATCCTTTGTATTTGGACCTTGTGCAGTTGAATCCTATACGCAAGTAGCAGAAGTAGCTGCTGCGATTCAATCAAAAGGTTTAAAATTAATAAGAGGTGGCGCATATAAACCACGTACTTCACCTTATGATTTCCAAGGACTTGGATTAGAAGGTTTAAAAATCTTAAAACAAATTTCACAAGAATATGGCCTAGCTGTTGTATCGGAAATTGTTACTCCTAGCCATTTAGAAGAAGCACTTGACTATGTTGATGTTGTGCAAGTAGGTGCTCGTAATATGCAAAACTTCGAATTATTAAAAGCAGTAGGTTCAATAAATAAACCGGTTTTACTAAAAAGAGGTATCGCTGCTACATTAGATGAATTTATTCATGCAGCTGAATACATCATTTCTCAAGGAAATGACCAAATCATCTTATGTGAACGAGGCATTCGTACGTACGAAAGAGCAACAAGAAATACATTAGATATTTCTGCTGTTCCTATATTAAAACAAGAAACACATTTACCAGTATTTGTTGATGTAACACATTCAACTGGTCGAAGAGATATTCTATTACCTGCTGCTAAAGCTGCTATTGCTATTGGTGCTGACGGTGTTATGGCTGAAGTTCATCCAGATCCAGCTGTTGCATTATCGGACGCAGCTCAGCAAATGAATTTACAACAGTTTGATGAATTTTATGATTCATTACAAAAATTCATGAAAACTCATGAAGTGCATGCATAAATAAAAAAATATAAAATTTTGACAGAGATTTGCCACAAAACCGACTCTTTTTAGGGTCGGTTTTACTATTTGATTGAAAGTTGCAGGGGAAATGAAGTATTATTTAAAGTATAATTATTCAGAGTAGTGAAGGAGGGGTATGCATTGACTATTACTATATATGATGTAGCAAGAGAAGCAAATGTGTCGATGGCAACCGTTTCACGTGTAGTAAATGGAAACCAAAATGTAAAACCGGCAACACGTCAAAAAGTTTTAGCAGTAATAGAACGATTAGATTATCGTCCAAATGCAGTTGCTAGAGGATTAGCAAGTAAAAAAACAAAAACAGTTGGGGTAATTATCCCAGATATTTCAAATGTATTTTATGCAGAGCTTGTGCGAGGTATAGAAGATATCGCGACGATGTACCGTTATAATATTATTTTAACGAATTCCGATCAACAAGAAGACAAAGAAGTACAGCTATTATCCACTTTATTCAGTAAGCAAGTAGATGGAATTGTTATGATGAGTGACCAAGTAACAAAAGACATGCTACATGAGATGGAAAGATCTCAAGTGCCTATTGTTTTAGCTGGAACAATTGAAACAACTAATGCATTTCCTTCTGTTAATATTGAATACCATGAAGCGGCAGTTGATGCGGTCAATCGCTTGCTTCAAAACGGTCATAAACGAATTGCTTTTGTATCAGGCTCAATATCTTCGACCATTAATCGATTATACAAGCTTTCAGGCTACGAAAAGGCTTTGGACGCAGCAGGTATTGAAATTGATTCAGATTTAATTGTTGGCGTTGAGAATACATATGACGACGGTCTTCTAGCTTGGGAGGAGCTAAGTAAATTAAAAAATCCTCCTACAGCAATTTTTGCAGGTAATGACGAAATAGCGATTGGATTAATCCATGGAGCACAAGACAGTGGATTAAAAGTTCCGGAAGACATTGAAGTGATTAGCTTTGAAAATTCCAAATTATCTCGAATGGTAAGACCGCAGCTAACGAGTGTCGTGTTACCTTTATACGACATTGGAGCAGTTTCCATGAGACTATTAACGAAGTTTATGAATAAAGAAAAAATTGATGAACATACAGTAGTACTTCCATATCGTATTGAAGAAAGAGATTCTGTAAAATAATTTATAATTGAAAAACACCAGTACCTTCTAAGCTACTGGTGTTTTTTGTATGATTGCTGTTGCCTTAGTAAGAATAACGCTTTATCTAGCATTTGATTATTTTTTTCTGTAATTTCCGCTTTACGAGGTATTGGTTCGTATAATGGATTTGGATCCATCCATGTAGGAATTAAAGGGATAGGGGACTCCTTAGACCAACGCTCGAGCCAGGCTTTCGGTAATCCGCCTTCAGGTGTCCTAATGTCATTCATTTCCATCCAAAGTAATGACCAAGCACGAGGTACTACTCTCCATATATCATAACCACCGCCACCAACAGCAATCCATTTTCCGTCACAATATTTATGTGCCAACTCATGTGCCAGTTTAGGAATTTCTTGATATATTTTCATCGTTCCATATAAATGTGTTAGTGGGTCAAAATAATGTGCATCTGCGCCATTTTGACTTAAAATAACATCTGGTTTAAATGATTCTATAATCTCGTTCAGGGCTGTACGGTAAACCTCTAAAAATGAATCATCCTCCGTAAAAGCGTCTATCGGAAAATTAAAAGAGGTGCCATATCCTTCTCCAGAACCTCTTTCTGTAATATTACCTGTACCAGGGAATAGATATCTTCCCGTTTCATGAATCGATATAGTACATACATTAGGATCATCATAAAAACTCCATTGAACACCATCGCCATGATGGGCATCTGTGTCTATGTATAGTACACGAGCATTATATTTCTGTTGCATATATTTAATTGCAACTGAACTATCATTATATACACAGAAACCCGATGCTCTTCCTTTAAACCCATGATGAAGACCACCGCCTAAATTGAGGGCATGTGATGCTTTACCTTCCATCACATAATCTACAGCAGTCAGTGTTCCACCTACTAAACTAGCACTAGCTTCATGCATATGTGGGAAGATAGGCGTATCTTCTGTACCAATACCATAGCTTTCATATATATTAGTATCGGAATTCTCTAAACTTGCTTTTTTAACAATTTCAATATACTGAGGGTCGTGTACTAAGCTTAACTCTTCCTCCGTAGCAGTTCTTGGGGCTACTATATCCGATAATGATAATGCATTCATTTCTTTTAATAAATCAACAGTTAATGTTAATCGTTTTTGGTTAAATGGATGCGTGTCAGAAAACTTATATCCTAACTGGTCATCTGAAAATATAAATACGGCATTTTTTTTCATATGTTCATTCCCGGATGGTTAGGCCATAATACCTCGAATCCTTCTGCTTTTATTGCTTCAATAAGTTTAAGGGGATTCATAGTCTTAACACGTAATACTAATATTTTGTGATCATTTTGCATTTTATCGGGATATACAAGAACACTCAATACATTCAACTTCTGTTCGTAGAAAATTTTTGACACCTCAAATAATACTCCAGTCCTATTAGGAACACGTACTTCGATTTGCGATCCAGGTTGATGTACTCCAGTTAGTTCGATAAATTTATACAATAAGTCAGATTCAGTTATCATTCCGACCAATTTACCTTTACTGACTATTGGCAGACATCCGATTCGATTATCATAAAAAATACTTGCTGTTTCTTCTACAAAATCTAAGGGATGACCTGTAATGGGGTTTTTTGTCATAATTTCATCTAATGGCCGATCATATATATCATTATGAAGAACACTTTGTAGAGTGGAAGGGGTTGCTTCTTTTAAATCTCTGTCCGTAACCACTCCAACAACTTCTCGTTCATTGTTTATGATAGGTAAGTGGCGTATTTTTTTTTCATTTAATAGCGTGATTGCATCTTTGATAGTATGTGAAGGGGTTAATGTTGGTACCGATGTATTCATAATTTCTTCTACTAACATTGGAATGAACTCCTTTTCTATCTGTATAGCTTTACCTTTTAATACATAAAACGATTCATAAAGCGTAGCTGATCAAATTGCTGAATGGATTCATTGTCAACTCTTCTACCTATTTTAGCCATTAAGCAATTCGCAGGATGTGAACTTATTTCTGGGTCATCTGTTGCATAATATTCGAGTCCACCAGCTTGCATCATTTTTTCCATAACTTTTCGATATTCCCAAACATTTAATCCTGTGCCTTTTAAATCCCAATGCCAATAATATTCTGTAGTGATTGTAATATAGTCTTCCATGGCATCATCCATCATAGAAACACGGAGTAGTGTTTTTCCTACACCAGTTCCTCGATATTTTGGAATTACTTCAATTGCACCTAGTTCTATTAAATTTTTCATATTACCTTGAGACCATCGCTCTAACGGATCAGGATAAAGAAACGTGCAGTATCCAACAATGGTATTTTGATCTCGAACAATAATAATTCTTCCTTCAGGTAGCTTAGCGATTTCAATGATTGCTTTGTGTTGTTGGGCAGGAGCCCTAAAGGATACTAGATCCTCATGAAATTCTAAATCAGCAATAACTTCTGAAGGTATTGGTCCTTCGATAGTAACAGTACCATGCTCTGTTTCTAATTCCGTAGCATTATACTTTTTTGTGTGTATCACAAATTCACCACCTAAATATATAAATAAAATTATTATTTATTATACCTTATTTTAAAGTAGGAAGGTGCTTTCTCAACAAAATATAATAAAAGATTCGAAATATTAGCAAAAGCAGAAAAAAGTATTGTAGAATGAAAGAGTATATTTATCGAAAGGGTGAAGAGGATGAAAATAGAAAGTTTACCAGTTGTAGAAGGGGACTATCAATTAAAGGATTATGAACAAACTGTAAAGACTTTTCAATGGGAAGATGCAGAGAAAAACTTTTCATGGTACGAAACAGGTAAAGTTAATATGGCCTATGAAGCGATCGATAGACATGCAGAATCGAATAATAAAGAAAAAATTGCACTTTATTATCAAGATGCTAATAGAAAAGAATCCTATACATTTCTTGAAATGAAAAATCAAAGTAACAAAGCTGCAAACGTTTACAAAAAATATTCTAATCTTCAAAAAGGGGATCGTCTTTTCATTTTTATGCCTAGATCACCCGAGTTATATTTTGCATTACTCGGTGGAATTAAAATGGGGGTCATTGTCGGACCGCTATTCGAAGCATTTATGGAGGGTGCAGTATACGACCGCTTGCTAGATAGTGATGCAAAAGCTATTGTTACAACACCTGAACTGCTAGATAGAGTACCACTTGATAAATTACCTAACCTAGAAACAGTCTTTTTAGTTGGTGATGATGTAAAAGAAACGGAAAAACTTATTGACTTTAAGAAAGCATTAGAAGGAGCATCCGATTCTTTTGACATAGAGTGGGTTGATAAAGAAGATGGTCTAATTTTACATTATACGTCTGGTTCTACTGGAAAGCCAAAAGGCATTTTACACGTGCATTATGCTATGGTGCAACAGTATCAATCAATGAAATGGGTAATGGACATTAGAGAGGATGACATTTATTGGTGTACTGCAGACCCAGGTTGGGTTACAGGTACATCCTATGGAATATTTGGACCTTGGTTAACGGGAACCACTTCATTAGTTCTTGGAGGTCGTTTTTCTCCTGAAGCTTGGTATAATGCGATAGATGAATATGGGATAACAGTTTGGTATAGTGCGCCAACGGCATTCCGTATGCTAATGGGGGCAGGGGATGCAATAGTAAAAGAACATGATTTAACCTCACTTCGTCATGTATTATCTGTTGGTGAACCATTGAATCCTGAAGTTATTAAATGGGGAATGCAAGTATTTAATAAAAGAATTCATGATACATGGTGGATGACCGAAACAGGAGCTCAAGTTATTTGTAACTTTGCTAGTTTACCGATTAAACCTGGTTCAATGGGAAAACCATTGCCTGGTTTAGAAGCTGCTATCATAGATAATCAAGGGAATGTTGTTCCTCCTTATACAATGGGGAATTTGGCGATTAAAAAAGGATGGCCATCGATGATGCGTCAAGTATGGAACAATAAAGAAAAATATGAGTCTTACTTTATAAATGACGAATGGTATTTTTCCGGAGATTCTGCCTATATGGATGATGAAGGGTACTTCTGGTTCCAAGGAAGAGTGGACGATGTTATCATGACCTCTGGTGAACGGGTAGGTCCATTTGAAGTAGAAAGTAAATTAATTGAGCATCCAGCTATTTTGGAGGCAGGCGTAATCGGTATACCAGATCCAGTACGCGGTGAAATTATTAAAGCTTTTATTGCACTAAATGAAGGGTATGAACCATCAGAAGAGCTCATTTCAGACATTCAGCAGTTTGTTAAAAAAGGACTTGCGGCTCATGCAGCACCTAGAGAAATTGAATTCAAAGACAAGTTACCTAAAACTCGTAGTGGTAAAATTATGCGTCGAGTATTAAAAGCTTGGGAACTAAAATTACCAACTGGTGATTTATCAACAATGGAAGATTAAGAAAAGCCGCAGCAACCTGTAATATCAGGAAGCTGCGGCATTTTTTTATAGAATGAATCGTCACGAGAGTAAACACACGGATGTGCGCTTGCCACACGCCAAGCATGAGAGTCGTTCCTTAGTCACTCCCACATCCTTTACGGGGGCTCATTCTTCTCACTCTTGCGGCTTTTAAAACACACATCTCGGAAACATACGATGATAGAATACATTTCAATAAAAAGAGTGATAGCAGAATCTATTTATATTCAAACATATAATAGAATCTACATTAATCAGTATTATGAGATTACACTAGCATTCGCGCCTTGCAAGCCGCATGGCGTGCCGTATGAGACAGCGAAATGCGCTAGCGCATACAGCGGCTCATGCGGACGTGCGGCCAGTGCGAAATGCTTATAGTTGGTGATATAAATATGTTCAAGTCTATGTATATAATTTGTACTTAGAGATCAGAAACAAGGATGTACGCTTGCCGCACGCTACGCATGAGCTTCTGTATTATTATCAAAAAAAGAGAGGAAGGGGGGGACTTCAGTCACTTCCTTCCTCTCTTGATACTTCCAGAGCAAAATAACGCTAAAGTACAGACAAGTATTATGGTGTTTGTCTTATGGTGTACCTGATCCTTCACCCTCTACTGGTGTAGTTGTCTCGCCAGTTTCAGGAGGGGTTGGTTCAATAATTACTTCTCCTGGCTCCTCTTCGGGAGTTGTAGGAGGAATAACTTGTTCTGGTGGTTCTGGAATCTTCTCTTCGATTGAAACTATATTTGAAGCACCCGATTGTAAGCCTGTAATGTCAACAGAAACAATGATGTATTGACCACTACCATTAATAGTATAGCTCTTATTTTCTGCTTCGAGTTTAGTAGCAGCAAGTACTCTATTTCCATTTACAACTTGGTAAACTCTGTATCCAACGACATCAGTGGAAGCGGAATCTGTCCAAGTAACCGTAGTTCCTGAAAGTGTTGCTGTTACAGGTGCTGGAGGACTTCCGTCAGCTTGAAATACTTCTTCAGAGACTACATTACCAGCAAAAGTAGATTTTTCAGGGAACAATTTACTTGCATTTCCTCCGAATTTACCTAGCATTCTTTTAATAAAATCTTCGTTTACTCCGTAACCACCCTGAACTACAAATTCACTAGGAGTAGAATCTAATGCACGATATTTATTTTCATTAATCACTACATAGGATGATGTAATAAGACTGTCATCTGGAGCAGTAGGTAACATTGCAGCCGCATTAAATAAATCAGATTTAACTAAGCCAGCTTTGCTACATCCATCGGATACTGCAAGACCAGAAATACCACAGAAAGATTTAGTGACTACATCTTTTGGAACAGGGAAAGGATTTGGTGCATCTACTAATTCTGGATTTACGTCGAACATAGCATTCATCATATTTGACCAAAGCATATTTATTCGAACACTAGGATGATTATAACGATTATTCATATAGAATAAGGTTTCATTGTAATCATAACCAAGCCAAACACCTAGCGAAACATTAGGGTTATACCCAACTAGCCATGAGTCATTATGATCTTGAGTCGTTCCAGTTTTTGCAGCAAAATCTGATTGGAATTTTAATCTAGATTTTGCTAGTTTTGCAGTTCCATCCGAGAAAACATCACGAAGCATATCGGTAATAATATAGGAAGTAGCTGGGCTAAATACTTGCACAGGTTCAGTTTTATGTTGATAAATGATATTCCCATCTACATCTTCAATTTTTTCAATCATATAGGCATCGATAAACTGCCCATTATTAGCAAAGGTACCGAAAGCATTCGTATTTTCTTCGACAGTTGCACCATTTGTCATACCGCCGATAGATAATGCATGATTCGCATATTCGTTTTCTTCAATATGCTCGAAGCCCATTTTGTATAAGAAATCAGTAGGCTTTCTGTCCATGATTAAATCATATAAACGAATAGTTGATAAGTTTTGTGAAGTTCTTAAAGCATCACGTGCAGAAATAATCCCTAATTCTTGTTCTTTCGTATAGTTTTGAGGAGATTTAGTCCAAGTTGTACTTCCTAGATTCTCTAGTTTAACATCGACTACTGGACTTCCAGCACCAATTACTCCATATTCAATAGCAGGAGCATACACGAGTAATGGCTTCATTGTAGAACCTATTGGACGAACGGCTTGAGTTGCGTGATTCAATTGTTCTAAATTATAATCACGACCTCCAAGGAACGATAAAATTCTACCAGTACCATTTTCAATTAGCATACTTCCTACTTGTACAGGATAATCTTGAACAATGGTTTCTCCTGTATTAGGATCTTTTACTTCTTTTGAGAATGTATGTCCATAAGAATCGAACTGATCTTTGACTTTAATCATTTGTTCATACATGTCTTTATTAATAGTAGTGTGAATTCTATAACCGCCAGTGCTAACTGCACGAGCTGCAATAATATCATATTTTTCATAGAGTTTTGATTCCAATTTTAATCTTTCAGGATCTATCCCATCTGCTGTAGCAAACTGTTCTCGGAGAATTTCTTTTACACGGTTTTCTATCTCAAAAGTTAGCCATGGGTATTTCTCTTCTGGTACAATTTCTGGTTGCCTAAAATCCTTTGTAATATTGTAATTAATGGCGGCATTATATTCTTCCTCTGATATATAACCAGTTTCTTTCATTCGAAATAATACCGTCTTCATACGTTCAATACCAGATTCTAAGGCTTCTCCTTCTTTTAATACACCACCTTTTCTAAATGGTGTATAAGCAAATGGTGCTTGGGGAATACCTGCAATATATGCGGCTTGAGGCAAATTTAAGTCTTTCGCTTTGACATTAAAAATACCTTGGGCAGCTGTTTCAATTCCTGCTATATTTCTTCCATTTGCATTTCTACCGTATGGAATAATGTTCAAATAAGCTTCTAAGATTTCTTCTTTTGTCATAAATTGTTCCAAACGCATTGCCAATAGAATTTCCTTCGCTTTTCGTTCATAGGAAACTTCATTAGTTAGTATTTGGTTTTTAACTAATTGTTGCGTTAAAGTAGATCCACCAGTTTGTGTATCAGAGTTTGTAACATCTTGTAGTAATCCTCGGAAAATTGCTTTTGGTACAATTCCATTATGTACTTCAAAATATTCATCTTCCGTAGCTAAAACAGCATCTAAAACATATGGAGAAACCGATGATAATTTAGTCTCCGTACGTTCAAGATCGGTACGTAATTTACCTAGATAGACATCTCCGGCAAAATAGATTTCGGAAGTCTCTTCATAGTTAAATACTGCAGTTCTCATTTCTTCCTTTTCACGTAAAGGCTCCTCTTTAACTAGAGATGCAAAGTAACCCGCACCTACAGACGCCGCAAAAACACCTAAAGTGATGAAGACTATTAAAAAGATTAAGCATAAGTTCCAAATGACACTAGAGGAAATTCGCAAGCCTTTTGCCCATTTAGTAGATTGCCATTCATCAAATTTATCTTTATAAAATTGGATTTTCTCTTTCCATTTCTCCATTAACATTTCAACCCCCAAATCAAGAATTATTATACCATAATCGATATTCATTAGACGATAGTTATTGACAACCGTTTTAGTTTAGGTAAAATAGGTATATATTTTAACGATGAAAAGTCCGAAGTAGTTGTTGCACATACTGTATAGAGAGCTAGCGGTTGGTGAAAGCTAGTCAGTGTACATCGACGAATTACAGTCTTGGAGTTAGACGTTTTCACAACGATATCGTGATTGAGGCGGAAGGATTTTCCTTCAAGCTGGGTGGTACCGCGCTATATTAAATGAGCGTCCCTGCATGATTTATTTCGTGCAGGGACTTTTTTATTTTAAAAAGGAGGAATTATTATGAAAAATACATTATTAGAGGATTTAACATGGAGAGGTCTTATTTATCAGCAGACAGATGCAGAAGGCTTAGAAAGTTTATTGGAAAGTGAAAAAATTTCACTTTACTGTGGTGTCGATCCAACTGCAGATAGTATGCATATTGGGCATATTGTGCCCTTGTTGACTCTACGTCGTTTTCAAATGCATGGACATCGCCCAATCTTACTAGTAGGTGGAGCAACAGGAATGGTGGGAGATCCATCAGGACGTTCAGAAGAGCGTGTTTTGCAAACAACTGAACAAATTGATAATAATGTAAAAGGGATTAAAACCCAAATGGAGCGCATTTTTGATTTTAATACTGAGAATGGTGCTAAAATGGTTAACAATCATGATTGGATTGGACCGATGACAGTAATTGAATTTTTAAGAGACTTCGGAAAGCTTGTCAACATCAACTATATGTTAGCTAAGGATTCTATTGCGTCTCGTTTAGATTCAGGGCTTTCGTTTACTGAATTTGCGTACACATTAATTCAAGGAATTGACTTCAATCATTTATTTAACACGTATAACTGTAAAGTGCAGGTTGGTGGTTCTGACCAATGGGGTAATATTACAACTGGTCTTGAGGTGATTCGTAAAACGCATGAGGAAGAAACAAAAGCATTTGGAATAACAATTCCATTAGTAACAAAGGCGGATGGAACGAAATTTGGAAAATCAGCTTCTGGTTCTGTTTGGTTAGACGCGAAAAAAACTTCTCCATATGAGTTTTACCAATTTTGGATTAATACCGCAGATGCTGATGTTATTAAATACATGAAAATTTTCACTTTCTTAGAACGCAATGATATTGAAGGATACGAAGAAACAGTCGAAAATGAGCCACATTTACGTAAAGGTCAAATGAGACTTGCTGAAGAGATGACTCGACTTATCCATGGTCAAGAAGCATTAGATCAAGCAATTCGTATATCACAAGCTTTATTTAGTGGAAATTTAAAAGAGTTGACCGCTGGAGAAATGAAAGATGCATTTAAAGATGTACCTTCCGTAGAAATGTCAAAAGAAACAAAGAACATTGTAGATTTCATAGTAGAAGCCACTGTTTCTCCTTCAAAAAGACAAGCAAGAGAAGATGTAACAAATGGGGCTATTTCAGTTAACGGAGAAAAAGTTACAGACGTAGCATATGAAGTCGGGGAAAAGGATCGTCTTGAAGATGAATTTATGATTATTCGCCGAGGAAAGAAAAATTATAAAATGATTAAGTTTATCTAAAATGTAAAAAGCTACTTCTCCCTTTTAAGGGGGAAGTAGCTTTAATCATTAAAATCCACCGCGTTCATCAACATGATGATTATTTTGGCCATCTTTTACTTGAAGTTTTTCCTTTTCCTCGTCACTTAACTTTTGTGGTTCTGTAAAATTTTCACTTATACTACTGTTTTCTTTAGAGTTGTTGTTGGAAGTATTCGTTTCGTTATTCTTCACTACATATCCTCCTTTTTTTCTAAATTCCTTTTTATTATTCCCCATTAATAGACAAATAGTCATGAAATTATTAAAAAAATAAAAAAGTAAACAAAATTAGATGAAAAATTAGTAGTAAATAGTATAGAATGATAATATTGAACGAATTTCCTACTATTCATGAAAAATTATTTTATTAAATTTATTTTTAATTTATCTTGGTCAAGGGGCTGTTTTGAGTGTGTGCGAATAAATATGTGGTCGATCGATTCGATGATTTTTTTGTAGTGCTTTTCGAAAAAGATAATAAAGCAAACAAACTTGTCATTTTAAAAGAAAAGTTTACGATTAATGCAAAAGCAGGAGACTTATTGGAAATACATATTAATAAAGATAAATCAGGCTATGATTTTAAAGCGTTAAAGGAAGAAACTGATGATGCAAAACAACGTTTGCTTGATTTAATCGAAGGAATGAAAATGCATAAAAATTAATATTTTTTAAAATTGGTGATTTGCTCTATATAGGGTAGATCGCTTTTTTACATCTCTTCCAAATCAATTTAATGGAGAGGTGTTTTTTTATGAGGAAACACCTCTCCAATTGAAATAAAATAAACGCTTCTTTTCACAAAAGGTTAAAAAAGTATAGGAAAAGATAAAAGAATGCTAATGATAGCGCTTTCATATTAAAATACAGAATTTATAATTAAATTGTAATCATTTTTTATTCAAAGGGAGAGGGTAAGAAAATGTTCAAGAAATTCAAAGGAATAACATTTTTAGTGATCTTAATGGCGTTTGTACTATTTGTTGCAGGATGCAATAACAGTGGAGGAGGTTCTGTAGACGTTGGAATCGTTCTTCCAACAAAGGACGAACCACGCTGGGTACAAGATGAGCAACGTTTTAAGGATGCATTAGCAGATTCGGATTATTCAACAGAAATTCTATTTAGCCAAGGGTCTTCAGCAAAAGAAAAAGAAAATGTAGAAGCTTTACTAAATAAAGGAATAAAAGTATTAATAATCACTCCTCATGACGGCGCAGCTGCAGCATCAGCAGTAGAAGCTGCAAAAAAAGAGGGCGTTACAGTTATTGCTTATGACCGCTTAATTACTGACACAGATGCAGTAGATTACTATGTAACATTTGATAGTTTAGCAGTAGGTGCTGCACAAGCACAGTACTTGGTAGACAATGCTGAAGGCACAGATGTACCGCTTTACTTATATGCAGGAGCAGCTTCTGATAATAACGCATTTTTATTCTTCGAAGGGGCATGGAAAGTACTTCAACCGAAAATAGCTGATGGTACTTTTAAAATTGCCAACTCAAGTGAAGCAGAAGCATTAAAAGATTCAGCAGACCTTTCACGCGATCAACTTGGGAAAATTATTGGGCAAATTACAACAAATTGGGATGCCAACGAGGCAAAAAATAAAGCACAAACTCACTTAACTGCAGCTAGCGATGATTTAAAAGGGGATGTCGTAATTCTAGCTCCGAATGATGGAACAGCTCGCTCAATAGCAGACGTTTTTGCTTCTGATGGTGCAATTACTAGCTACTTTGTAACTGGGCAAGATGCTGAGAAGGCATCTATTCAATACATTATTGATGAAAAACAATCGATGACGGTTTTTAAAGATGTTCGTACATTAGTAAAAGATGCAATGGGCATGGCGGTAGAAATCTTGGACGGTAAAACACCAGAGACAACAGGTTCATATAATAATGGTGAAGTAGATGTTAAAGCAAAACAAACGGACGTTATCGTAGTAGATAAAGATAATGTAAAATCAGAACTTATCGATTCTGAATACTATGAAGCAAGTGAATTCACAGGCTTAGAATAAAGATATCAAATAGAAATGGAAATAGTGATAGTACAATCTATCACTATTTCTCGTATTCTATTTTTGATTGGGTTAGGGAGGCGATAGAATGAGCGAGTATATTTTAGAGATGAATGACATATCTAAAGAATTTCCCGGAGTCAAAGCCCTTTCGAATGTGAATTTCAAAGTGGAAAAAGGAGAGATTCACTGTTTAGTAGGAGAAAATGGTGCTGGGAAATCAACACTTATGAAGGTGTTGAGTGGAGTTTATCCATACGGGACATACGACGGTGATATCGTTTTTGATAATGAAGTTCAAAAGTTTCATGAAATTAACGATAGTGTGAAGGCTGGTATTGGCATTATTTATCAAGAACTAGCGCTTTTTCCGGATCTGACAGTCTATGAAAATATTTTTGCGGGGAACGAAGTAAAGAAGGGTCCTTTCGTAGATTGGAATCAGACAATCGTTCAAGCAACGCAATTATTGAAAAAAGTTAACCTGAAAGTAACACCTGAAACATTGATTAAGGAACTAGGTGTAGGGAAACAACAACTTGTCGAAATAGCCAAAGCTTTAAGTAAAGATGTCAATTTGCTTATATTAGATGAACCAACAGCAGCACTGAATGAAGATGACAGTGAAAACCTTTTAGAACTGTTGAAAGAGTTAAAAAGCCAAGGTATTAGTTGCATTATGATCTCGCATAAGCTGAAGGAAGTAATCAAAATCGCAGATAAAGTAACTGTTATACGTGATGGAAAGACCATATGCACACTGGATGCAAGTAAAGGGGAAGTCGCGGAAAACACCATTATAAAAAACATGGTAGGACGTGACATAGAAGATATTTACCCGAAACGTCCAGAAAACAAAATTGGAGAGACAGTTCTCGAGTTAAATAATTGGTCTGCCTATGACACTCAACTAGGAAGAAATGTTGTAAAAGACGTCCATCTTCATTTAAAAAAAGGAGAGATTATTGGTATTGCTGGCCTAATGGGTTCGGGTCGAACAGAACTTGCTATTAGTATATTTGGTAATCCAAAAAACTATAAACTACAAGGAAATTTAACTCTTCACGGAGAACAGAAGGTATTTAAGCATACAAGTGATGCTATTAAGGCTGGCGTTGCGTATGTAACGGAAGATCGAAAAGGTGATGGACTGTTTTTATTACAGGATATTAAGAGCAATGTCTCAGCAGCTCATCTAACGGGTATTTCTTCAAAGGGGATTCTCAATTTAAACGAAGAAGTGAAGGTTGGAAACGAGTACAAAGACTCATTGTACATTAAAGCGAGTTCACTAGAACAAGTCGTAGGCAAACTGAGTGGTGGAAACCAACAAAAAGTATCATTAGGGAAATGGTTGTTTACTGAACCTAGAATCTTAATCTTAGATGAACCGACACGAGGAATTGATGTTGGTGCAAAATTTGAAATTTATTCGATTATGAATAAGCTCATTCACGAAGGTATGAGTATTATTATGATTTCCTCTGAACTTGGTGAAGTATTAGGAATGAGTGATCGGATTTATGTCATGGCAGACGGAGCGATTAAAGGAGAACTGACTAAGGAGGAAGCGACACAAGAAACGATTATGGAACTTGCGACGCAATAGGAGGGGGATAACGATGAACTTTTATCAAGAAGCTAAAGCGCTCGTAAAAGCGAATATACGAGATTATGGGATGTATATTGCGTTAATCGTTATTATGCTTACGTTTACGATTATGACAAACGGCTTGTTTATGTCTTCTCGAAACATTAGTAATTTATTGGATTCAGCTGGTTATATTGCTGTTTTGGCAGTTGGGATGACATTGGTCATTGTCATCCGTCACATTGACTTATCTGTTGGATTTTTAGCAGGATTTTTAGGTGCCATTTCGGCCATTTTCTTGACCCAAATGGGCTTATCCGTATGGATTACAATTCCGATTATATTAATTTTAGGTGCAGTAATTGGTTTATTTAACGGTGTATTAGTCGCAAAAATTGGTATTCCATCATTCGTTGCTACGTTGGCAGGAATGTTAATTTTTCGAGGTGCCCTTCTACAGGTCACAGAAAAAACAGGAACGATTATTATTAAGGACGATCAATTCAATGCGATTGGTAATGGATTTATTCCGTCTATTATGCAAATAAATGGCTTGCATTTACTTACGTTAGTAGTAGGGCTTGTAGGAATTCTTTTGTATATTTACAATGAAATCTCCATTCGTCGTAATAAATTGACATATGGCTTTGATGTGATGTCAAAGGGAATTTTTAGCGTTAAGATTGTTTTGATATCAGCAATTATTGCTTATATTACTTGGATATTAGCTGGTTATAACGGATTTTCCTGGACTGTTGTTATTATGATTATCGTTGTATTAATCTATCATTTCTTAACGACTAAAACAGTGCTCGGTCGTCACATTTATGCTGTAGGTAGTAATCCTGAGGCGGCGCATTTAAGTGGGATCAACGTACAAAAGATTACATATATCGTCTTTGGGTCGATGGGGATGCTCGCAGCTTTATCTGGAATTTTATTTACTTCTCGGCTTCAATCAGCAACTACCACAGCTGGTACTCTATTTGAACTTGATGCTATTGCTGCGGCATACGTTGGTGGAGTTTCTTCTGCAGGTGGAGTTGGAAAAGTAACAGGTGCTATTATTGGAGCAATCGTGATGGCCTCCTTATCAAGTGGGATGAACTTACTAGGTGTCGGAATTTCCTATCAATATATGATACGTGGTGGTGTTTTGGCTGGAGCAGTAATTTTCGATGTACTGACACGTAAACAACGGGCTTAAAAAAGAATAATAGAATAACTAGGCATCCTAATGTAGGGTGCCTCCTGTTTTTTTGTAGGTCATTGTAAATTTTGGGACAGGTGGTAATATGAAGGAAAACGTATCAGGAAGGGGAGGGGACATGAGAAAAAAAGTTATTTTTGCTTTAGGTGTTCTAATTGTAATATTTAGCTATTTGACTTTTATTTCAGCATCGAAGGCATTTCGATTAAGTAGTGATATGCCAACTAACCTCCCTTCCGCTGAGGATACTTTACGTCTTGTACTTATTACGCAAGAACTGGATACCCCTTTTTGGAATAAGGTCGGTCAAGGAGCAATACAGCAGGCGCTGGAAGAAAATGTACAGCTTGAAGTATGGGGGAGTTATGGAAACAACCAAGATGACTTTTTAAAAAAGATGGAGATCGCCATCCATTCAAAGGTGAATGGAATAATTGTACAGGGGTTAGATAATGAAGAATTTAAAGAGCTCACAAAAGTAAAGGCAGCCTTTTATGGCATTCCTGTTATTACAGTAGCAAATGATGTGCCAGTACAAGAGAGTTTGCGGAAAACTTATGTGGGTTCCGATCAGTTTTTAGCAGGTAAATTAGTTGCAAGTCAATTAATAAAAGAAATGGGAACAGCAGGAGAAGTGATAATACTTGGTGATCAAGAGCTAGCGTATTATCAAAAAGAAAGGTTAGCAGGGATTCGAAATGTATTAGATGGGTATCCAGACATCAAAATTATTGTTAGAGGGACGGAAGAAACAAAGGAACAAGTGTTGGCAACTACTCAACAATTAATGAATGAAGCACCACAAGCCTCTGCTTTTCTAGCCATCAATGCAAATTATGCAGGACCAATGATTCAAGAAATTGAAAGACGTACAAAGGTAGAACCGTATCATATATTTACATTTGATGATGGAGTTGAGTCAGCTACACTCTTAAAGCAAGGAAAACTCGATGGGGTTTTGGAGCAAAAGCCAGAAGAGATGGGTAGAGAGAGTGTGAAATGGTTAATGGAGTGGATTACAGACGAGACCGTGCCACTCGATTCACATGGTTACCTCACCGAAACTCGTATTGTTGAAGCAGAAGGTGACGGTATATGACAACGATACAAAAGAAGATTTGGTTGCTAGTTTCCGTTGTATTACTCATTATGGGAGTTATTTGGCTGACGCTCACGTATTACAATCAAAAAACCCAGGAACAATCCAATGAAATATTACAGAGATATTTACGAATGAATGAAGTGACTTCTGCTAGCCAGCAAATGATTACTGATTTAAATAATTTTTTATTAAACCCAACTATTAATCAAAAAAAACAGGTAGAGAGAAGCATACACCATATTGAAGAGGTACAACAGGATGTAGCCCAGCTTCGGAATGCGGAAAATGAGTTCTCGGTAACGAATTATATTCATTTAATCGATAGCCTTATAGAGACAACAAACCGATCCATTATGTTTTCAGAGGAGCAGGAAATGGAAGGATCGACAAACGAATTTAATGAAGCAAATCGAATTTCTAAGTACATATCCGAAATGACCTTGACGATTTTAGATCGAGAGCTGAAGACATATAATCTGGTATATCGAGATATTATCAAGCAATCAGAGGAGTTAGAGAAGCTAGGCATCTGGTTATTACTATTAATTACTGTTGTGTTATTACTGGCCACTTATTGGTTTTCGCTAAGTATTACGAGGCCAATTCATCAGCTGACTAGGGCTGCTAACGAATTATCCAAAGGGCGTTTTAACGAACAAATCCAAGTTAAATCAAATGACGAGATTGCTTTTTTAGCAAAAACCTTTGATGAGATGCGTATAAATATAAATGATCTAATAGTGGAAATTCAACAAAAGGCTCAGCTTGAACATGAGCTGCAGCAAAGTAAGCTGTTGTTGAAGGAGAGTCAATTAAAAAGCCTGCAAAGCCAGATAAATCCACATTTTTTATTTAATACGTTGAACACATTATCGAAAAAGGCATATTTGGATGGCGCGGAGGAAACTAGTGATCTTTTAGTCAGTGTAGCGGGATTGCTACGTTATAATCTGAAGCGAATAGACCGATCTGTGACGTTGTTTGAAGAAGTGATTGTTTTGAATCAGTATATGGAAATTCAAAAGGCACGCTTTACAGATCGTTTGAAATTTGAGTCGTACATCGATGAGTCGTGTCTACATGTGAAAATTCCAGGACTAACCCTTCAACCTATTATCGAAAATGCAGTTATCCATGCTATTGAGCCCGAAGAGGACGGGGGTACCATTTTCTTTAGCATAAAGAAGAATGGTGCATGGATAATCATTGAAATAGAGGATAGTGGAAAAGGTATGTCACAAGAAAAAATGGAGCAGTTACTGAAGGGGCGTATAGTTCCTAGTGATGGTCATTCTACAGGAATTGGCTTTCAAAATGTAGTGAAAAGATTGGAATTATTTTATGGAATGGAGAACTTAGTTACGATCGATAGTCAAGAAGGACGAGGCACTAAAGTGATTATACAAATTCCTAATTCATTGGAGGAGCAATATCATGATGAAGCTTCTAATTGTTGATGATGAACCAATTGAGCGAGAGGGAATGGAGGCGATTTTACAAAAAGCTTTTCCCGAACTAAACATTCACCAAGCAAAAAATGGTAAATTGGCAATAGAATTAGCAAGTCAGATAAAACCAGATTTAGTATTAATGGATATTATGATGCCTGGTATGACGGGCCTTGAAGCGATTGAAAAGATTCAGATAGAACATTCTACTTGTAAATTTGTTATGGTGACAGCCTTTGATATGTTCGATTATGCAAGACAGGCTATCAAGCTCGGTGTGAAGGATTATTTACTAAAACCTAGCAAGGTAAGCGAAATTGTTGCAACCGTTGGAAGAGTATTAGAGGAATGCATTCAGGAACGTGAGGCACAGATTACAAGCAAGTGGCAAGAGCAGAAGTGGCAAAAGACGTTGACTTTAGTGGAAACAGACATTGTAACACAACTATTATTTGATCATGTACATGAAGTTCATATCGATATGCTTCTCGACATGCTAGGCATTCGTTCTTCAAATGAAAAATTTGTTGTAGTGGTTATATTGCCTGAAGGAGCACAGTCCAATTATGTATCCATAAAGGAAAAGGTACGTGAAACTGGAGATGCTTGGGTAGGCGCTTTATACGGGAGACAGCTTCCTATTATCGTTTTTCAAGATCAAGAGAAGTCCTTCCGTTTGCAAGCGATTACATTGGTAAAAGCAATCTTATCATTAGCTAAAGAAAAAAGTGGCTTGGACTGGTTTATAGGAATTGGTCAAGTTTATGAGAAATTAGATGAAATTCGTCAATCTTACCAAGAAGCACTCATTGCTACCATGGATAGAACGTTAGTGGTCAAATACAGATTTTATTCCGATTTACCAACTAATAGCTTAGAATCTGACAATCTAGCTATGAAACAACAGCAAAAAAAACTCTTTGACCAAGTTCGTTTAGGAGACTGGGTTTCTATACAGTCCGGTGTGTTAAATTTGATACAGCAACATGAAAATGAGGAGAAGTCTCTAATATACGCTCAGCAAAGAGTGCTTGAGCTGCTTTGGATTGCTACAAGAGTGATGGATGAAATGGGAATGGAAGCCGATGCCCCCTTTTTCTCATTTCAAACGCAGGACTACCGCCAATTACGAGTGGAAACACTTTTGCTACTCAATAATATGAATACTGTCTATAAAGCCCATTATGATCTAATGGAAGCGGATAAAATACACCAAATCAAACAATTTATACGTGAACATTCACACGAGGATATTTCATTGGAGATTCTTGCACAAAAGGTAAATTTAAGCCCCATTTATATTAGTAAGATGTTCAAAGAGAAGCTAGGCATTAACTATATTGATTTTTTAACAGAGTGTCGAATAGAGAAAGCAAAGACACTTTTAAATGATTCAGAGCTTAGTTTAAAAGAAATTACGTATGAGGTCGGATATCATGAGCCTAATTATTTTAGCAAAGTATTTAAAAAAGTGTCTGGAGTATCCCCTAAGCAATATCGAAAAACATTATGGAGTAATAAAGCGGAAGTCTGATAGGAGGTAAGCGAATGAAAAGAAAGGCTATAGTATTATGGATTTTAGGAATAGCCTCCCTTCTAATTGCTTGTACAGATACGCAAAAACAAGAACAGGAAGCCGATGAGTCGGAAAAAATAACACCTCTTGTTAAGGACAATGATTCTATCCGCATTGGATTCTCGATGGATACCCTGCTAGAAGAGCGATGGTTAAAAGATAGAGATTTATTCAAGGAAGCAGTAGAATCACTGGGAGCAGAGGTTGAAATTGTAGCAGCTAATGGAGACGATGCTCTTCAAATTTCGCAAGCAGAGGCGCTTATCAGAAGCGGTATTGACCTTTTGGTAATTGTTCCGCATAATGCTGAAGCAACAGCTGCAATTGTGCATAAGGCACATTTAGCAGGTATCCAAGTCATTGCCTATGATAGGCTTGTGAAAAATGCAAATCTCGATTTGTATGTGTCATTTGATAATGAACAAGTGGGTGAGATGCAGGCAAAAGCTATCACTTCCATCGTACCGAAGGGCAATTATGTGTTTATAGGAGGGGCAATTACTGATAATAACGCACACTTATTAAAAAAAGGTGTATTCAATGTGCTGCGTCCATATATTGAACGAGGAGATATTAACATCATCTATGATCAATGGACGAAGGATTGGACCCCAGCTAATGCAAAAGCAAATATGGAAGAAGCTATACAGACATCAAACGGGAAGATTGACGCAGTGATAGCTGCAAATGATGCCACTGCAGGCGGTGTTATAGAAGCCCTTGCTGCACAAGGATTTGCAGGAAACGTACCAGTTGCAGGGCAGGATGCGGATCTGGCAGGAGTACAGCGAATTGTTAATGGAGAACAGACGATGACAGTCTATAAACCAATTCAGATGCTCACACAGGAAGTAGCGAAAATAGCTGTTGCTATGGCAAAAGGGGAACCAGTTCCTACTGTAAAGAAAGTTAATAATGGTAAAATTGAAGTTCCTTCCGTGCTACTAGCGCCAATCGCTGTAAATGTTCGCAACATAGAAAGTACAGTTATTGCGGATAGGTTTCATTCTTCAGAGGATATATATAAAGACACTTCGTATAAATAGTACGCCCATTTTATTTTCAATAGATCTTATTATCTTTTTGGATGATAGTAGTGAAAGAAGGAGGCACACGGACCACCCGTGGAATGCGTCCGCCTATAATGGAAATCAACAGCATTGTTTAACAGGAGCCTAAAATAAAAAAGCCCTAAAGCCTTGATTTAACAAGGACTTTAGGGCTTTTAAAAATACTCTTAGAAGAGTATTACTATTAACGAGAGTAGAACTCAACGATAAGTGCTTCGTTAATTTCAGCAGAAAGTTCGCCACGTTCTGGAACACGCACGAAAGTACCAACTTTTTTGTCTGCATCAAATGATAGGTATTCTGGAACGAAGTTGTTTACTTCGATTGATTCGTTTACAACATCAAGGTTTTGAGATTTTTCACGAAGAGAAATTTCTTGACCTGGTTTTAAACGGTATGAAGGAATATCTACACGTTTACCATCAACCATAACGTGGCCGTGGTTAACTAATTGACGAGCTCCACGACGTGTGCGAGCAAGACCTAAACGATAAACGATGTTATCAAGGCGAGTTTCAAGTAGAATCATGAAGTTTTCACCATGTTTACCTTGCATTTTACCAGCTTTATCAAATAGTGTACGGAATTGACGTTCGTTAACACCATAAGTGTGACGAAGTTTTTGTTTTTCTTGTAATTGAAGACCGTACTCTGTTAATTTTTTGCGTTGGTTAGGACCGTGTTGTCCTGGTGCGTAAGGGCGTTTTTCTAATTCTTTACCAGTACCGCTTAGTGAGATACCAAGACGACGTGATAATTTCCATGATGGACCTGTATATCGAGACATGTATGTCTCCTCCTTTTATTGGTTTTATTTTGTTGTAAAATAAGACCAGATGTATCCAAACTAGCAGACATTTTGTTTTCATGTATCATCGCCCATGCAGCCAAAGGGTTACAGGATACACCATCTATTTTAATAGAGGAACAAAATGAGCAATCTAGATCATACAACTGCTGCATTTATTTTACACAAATTCTATTGTAACTTTTTATAAAACGTAAGTCAATAATTACATTTATTAATAAAAGATTTTACTATTCAGATTAGTTGAATGTTAATTGACAAATTATGTGAAGTATAGTCAAATAGAATTATAGAGAAAATGTGATAAAAGTAATGTATTTACACTTGGAAGACTAAGAGGTGTTAAATGGATGGACGTTAAAATAGTGGAGCCTATAAAGTGCCGTATTTTAGATATTTGGTATGAAAATGTCTTTAATCATGAATCTAGCTATAACTGGTTCGAAGATTTAAAAGAAATACTTTCCGAGTTTTTTAATGTTCAGGTGGCAAATTACTTCATTTATGATACAGACACATTTTTACAATTACAATGGAATCATTCATTAGCTAAAAAGTTAAATGCAATTAAATGGCTTGAGATTGAAGGGTTTTTTTATGATCAAGACTTTAATGAAATTCCGTTTTTGCAAAAAAATCTGTTGGCTGTTGGGGAAGTATCCATTTTGTTACGGGATCAAGAAAATCAGCCTTTAGGCTTGCTAGTAATGGAGTCTACTCCTAAATGGAAGGAATTCTCCCAAACTACTGAAGTGTTCAGTTTTATTAGTACTATTAGTACATTGGTTCAAAAAATAAAAAAAACCGTTTATTTAACTCAGCAAGAGCATCAATATAGAAATTTGTTTAATGTTACAAAAATGTTCTATTCAACACTCGATATTGGACAAATACTAGAAGGCACATTAAATGCAGTACAAGAAGCGTTTCCAAACTTTAAATCCATCTTAATATTGTCCAATGATCAAGATCGTAAGACATCTGTTCCTTACAAACTATTCGACTATACATCTGAAAGACCTGCTACAGTTGAAGCTTATGTATCAGGGGAAATAACAACAGAGTTAGCAACGGATTTAGGAGTGCGCTTATTAAATGTTCCTATTAAAGGTAAACAAGGGATTTACGGCATTTTGCAAATGTCTACGCCTCTTGATTATTTATTTTCGGTCAGACAAAAAGAATTTGCATCCTTGCTTGCTACAGCAGCTGGAAATGCATTAGAGAATGCCAAACTATATATTCAATCACACCGCCTAGTATCTGATTTGCAATTAATTAATGAAACAACCCATAAGCTAAATATGAATCTTTCTTTAGAAGATATGCTCTCCTTTTTATACAAGCAATTAAATAAATCTTTTCATCCTGATCAAATTGGTTTCGTATTTTTAAATGAGGAAGAACATGAAACTTCATCAGCAAGTTCAGATTTCTTTCTTTCATCAAATGGACAAGAATACATTAAATATGTAGTCAATCATTTTGAAAAAATGCAGGATTCGCTTTTCATAGCAGATCTCAATCGCCTATCAGAACAGGAATTTGATTTTCGATCACTTATTGCCATTCCATTAAAAGAGCAAAATCATATTACTGGATTTAGCATTGTGTTGCATAAAGAGCCCTATTTCTTTTCATTTGATAGCTTTAAATTAATGCAATCCCTTATACAGCATTCTTCTCTTGCGATAAGTAACTCTAAATTGCGTATTAAATTGCAGGAAATGGTGAATCGCGACCATTTGACTAACCTTTTTGCACGCAAATATTTAGATAAATATGTGGAAACATCTATGAAAAATGATGAGCGTGGCGTTTTTATCCTCATGGATATTGATAACTTTAAGCTAGTCAATGATACACATGGCCACCAAGTGGGAGATGAAATTTTAAAACAAATTGCATCCATCATCCAAAAGCGAACGGAAGGAATTGGTATAGGAGCAAGATGGGGTGGAGAGGAACTAGCTGTTTATTTATCCCAAATGACCATTGAAGAAGGTATTGAAGAATCCAAAAAAATAATTAATTTAATACCTCACCATACGAATCCTAGTGTAACTGTCTCTATGGGGGTTTGCGGTTGGGATAAACATGATCTTCTTTCCTTTCATCATCTTTTTCATAATGCAGATACAGCTATGTATGAAGCAAAGAATAATGGTAAAAATCAATTACGTATTTATCAGGCACCTCCACTTTAACAAAGTGAAGATGCCTATCTTTTTTATTATATTCGTTATAAAATAATTGTAAGCGTTTACAAAGGAGTGCATATAGTATGACAAATGAAAAGCTTCAAAAGGAGACATTATACATTCATAAGGGATATCATTCTAACCTACACCATGGTAGTTTAACTGTTCCACTTTATCAAACCTCTACCTTTGCATTTGAAACAGCAGAGCAAGGTGCAAGGAGGTTTGAAGGTGAAGAAGCTGGTGGTATATATTCTAGATTAGGAAATCCTACTGTTCACGTGTTAGAAGAGCGTATGGCAGCACTTGAATATGGTGAAGGGGCATTGGCTTTTGGATCTGGAATGGCAGCAGTTAGTACTATATTAGTTCATTTAACAAAAGCAGGAGATCATATTCTTTGTACACGAGGGATTTATGGGTGTACATTTGGGCTTTTGAATATTTTAAAGGAAAAATATAATATCACACATGATTTATCTTTATTAGCAAGTGAAGAAGCAATTGAGGCAGCTATCAAACCAAATACAACATGTATCTATATCGAGACACCGATTAATCCTACCATGGAGATAGTGGATATTGAAATGATTACAAAGGTAGCTAAAAAGCATGGCATACCAGTAGTAGTAGATAACACTTTTAGTTCACCTTATCTACAAAATCCTTTGCAACTAGGTGCAGATTTTGTTTTGCATAGTGCAACAAAATATATTAACGGTCATGGAGATGTAATTGCAGGAATTTTAGTAGGAAAACAAAATGAGGAAATAGAAGCGATACGAATGTCTATTCAAAAAGATTATGGTGGTATCATTTCACCATTTGATGCGTGGTTGCTGATCAGGGGACTGAAAACTCTACATGTAAGAATGGATAGACATACTCAAAATGCAGAGGAAATTTTATCCTTTTTAAAAACGTGTGACTTGGTAGAAAACATCTACTATCCTTACGATGATCAGAATCCTCAATTTGAAATTGCTAAGAAGCAAATGAAAGCTGGTGGAGGACTTATATCGTTTACCGTTAAGGGTGGTATAAAAAGTGCTCAAAAACTGATGAATGAATTAAAATTAATTAAAATTGCAGTAAGTTTGGGAGATGCGGAAACATTAATTCAGCATCCTGCTACAATGACTCATTCTGTGGTGCCTGAAAAAGAAAGAATGGAGATGGGCATTACAGATGGTTTACTACGCCTTTCTGTTGGTTTAGAGAATTCTACTGATCTAATAGAAGATTTACAGTCTGCCTTTTCCAAACTAAAAAGCTGAGGGATTCGCCTCAGCTTTTTTAAAGTGTAGAATCTGTTATTCATCGATGTTTTTTGAAATTTATACGTATACTACACTGATGTGTGCTGCCGAACTTTACACTTGAGCATTTAATGACAAGTCATCTGGCGCTCTATATCCGTATGAAGTCTATATAGAATTTGACTTAATTAAATAATATCGTCCGATAAATAAGAAAATCGTTGAAACGGCTCCCTTTCCGCGGGCGTTGCCTTAGCCTCCTAGGCCAACACGATGTTGGTCATGCAATCGTTGCCGCAGGATGCGGCGAACTTAGATTGCCTTCCCCTTAACTGCGGGGTCTGCGGCTAACGCTATTCCCACAGGAGTGTCGCCTTTTTCAACGATTTTCTATAAATACTAACGAAAAAACTTAAGTGATAAAAACTTACTCTTTTATTGGCGTAATAGGAAAATAGTTTTCTAATTGAAGAGCGTACAATAGTAAGTTGTATGGAAGGCGACGACTCCAGCCGGAAAAGCATGAGCTGAAGACCCTGGACTGAGCGTAGCGAAAATAATTTTTGCGACGAGCTTTGCGCAGGAGCGAGGGAAGCGGCTGAAGCCATGCTGGCGGAACGCGTCCGCCTGGAACCGATAGTATCCATTTAAATTTTGTCTAATCAACAGTCTTTTAAATATGTTTTACTAAAATTTGAACGAATTGCTCTAAACCTTTTTTGTCTTGCTCAGAGAAACGATTCTTAATAGGACTATCGATATCGAGTACACCTAACAATTCGCCGTTTTTCTCAATTGGAACAACAATTTCTGATTGAGATGCAGCATCGCAAGCTATATGTCCTGGAAAAGCATGAACATCAGGAACAATTACTGTTTCTTTCGTATTTGCTGCTGTACCACATACTCCTTTGCCTATAGGTATTCTTACACACGCTGGCAAACCTTGAAATGGTCCTAATACTAACTCCCCATCTTCCATCAAATAAAAACCTACCCAGTTAATTTGATCGAAAAATTGGTTTAATAGTGCGGATGCATTGCTTAAATTAGCGGTAGCATTTGTTTCACCTTCTAATAATGCATCTAATTGCTTGCTTAACATCGTGTAACTTGCGGATAAATCTTCTGAATACGTTGATTGACTAAACATTATTATTCTCCATTCTCGATATATTTATTTACTTCGTGATAAAATTGATGTAAATCTTTTACTTGATGGGCGTCTGACCCAAAAACCAATGGAATCCCCAACTCTTTTGCCATAATAATATAGATAGGAGAAGGATAACTTTCTAAACAAAAAGGTTTTGCTAGCCCCGCACTATTTACATCCAATTGCAGGTGTTGATTTTTCATTTCTTTTAAAATGGATACGATATCAGCATGATCATCCACTTTTTCTGCTAATGCATGTTGAAATTTATGTATAAGCGTAATATGACCAATTCTTTTTGGTTTAAAGTTTCCTAAATCACTCGTTATTGAATCCATGAGTGTTTTATAATACAATTTATACATATACATCGGATTTCCTATTTGTTGGGCAAAATCTAAATAACTATCTTTGGAAAAGTCAATACATGTATATTTATTCCTAAAGTGCAAAAAGTGAACAGATAGGATAGAATCATCTAAATATTTTCCATAGGTATTTAAAAAAGAAATTGTTTCTTCTTCAAAACCTGAAATAAAGTCTACTTCCAACCCCGTTGAAATAATAATATCTTTTTCATATTGTTTTTTCAAATCATGTATATCAGACAAATATGATTCGAGCCTAGTGTAATCCATCCCACTATCTTGCTCGGGAGTAGGATCGATGAAGTTTTTTGGTAATGGAGCATGTTCTGTAAATGTTATTTCTTGGAATTGGTGCTGAATTGCTTTTTCAATGTATAAATGAAAAGAATCAAGCGTTCCATGAGGACAATATGGTGTATGAATATGGCCATCTTTTCTCAAAAAATATACCTCCAACTAAATGAAATACAATTATTTCAAAGAATTCATTGTTTTATGAAACAATAACATAAAAAGAATGGTAAAATATATAGTAATAATTAAATTAGAACTCTTGATCTTGGAACGGGGGCTTACGATGAAGTATATCATCCCAGCGGTTATTATACTTTTAGTCATTGCAGTTTTTGCATTTATCATAAGACGAAAACATAATACTGAAATTGAACGGTTAGAACATGAAAAACACCAGATTCAAAATAAACCGATTTTAGAAGAAATGACTAAAGTAAAACAACTGAATATGAATGGTCAAACAGAAGAAATGTTTGAGCGTTGGCGGAATACATGGACTGAAGTAATGGATGTGCTAATGCCTAAAATTGACGTTCTATTATTTGATGCGGAGGAAAACGTGGACAAGTTTCTCTTTATCAAGGCTTCTAAGACTGAAAAAGAAATTCAGACATTAATTACTTCGTGTGATCAGAAAATGTCAACTATCCTAAAAGAACTAGAAGAATTAATTGGTAGTGAAGAAAAGAACCGCATTGAAATGGAACAGTTAAAAGAACAGCATCGTGCTGCTAGAAAAACCTTACTAGCGCATCAGTATTCATTTGGGGATGCTGTACCAGTGCTCGAAGCAAAATTAGAATCATTTAATCCCCATTTTGAAGAGTTTGATAAATTGACAGAATCAGGGAATTATCTTAGTGCAAGAGAGATTGTCATATCTGTCCAAAATGAAGGGCAAAAGTTTTTTCATATTTTACATGATATACCTACAGTGCTATCGGAGATACAACACAAGATACCTGCAAGTATTCACGAATTAAGAAGCGGTCAAAAGGAGATGGAAGAGAGCTCCTATTACTTGCAACATCTAGAAATGACTACCAAGTTAGATGCACTAGAAGAAGAGTTGAAAGTATTAAAAGAAGCAATTGTTGAACTAAAAGTAACCAAAACAATTGAACGTGTAGAAGAAATAAAAGATGAAATTGAAACTTTCTATGATTTACTTGAAAAAGAAGTATTAGCAAAAAAATATGTAGATCAGCATAAAGAAAAAACAGCAGATCGCCTTAAAGAAGTAACAACTGTTACTCTTGCAGTGAACGAAGAGGCTACATACGTACAACAAAGTTACCGTTTACCAGAAAAAGAGGCAGAGATTCCTCAAAGCTGTTTAAAAGAATTACAAGAGTTGCATAAGAAATTCGAGCTGCTATCTACACGTGTGGAGGAAGAGAAATCAGCTTACTCTAGCTTGCAAGAAGAATTAAACGAAATAGCAGAGGATATTGACCGTTTGTATGAAGAACAAGATCGATTTGCAAATAGTTTAAAGAACCTTCGAATTGATGAAAATAAAGCTCGTGCGAAACTAGAAGAATTAAAAAATTTGTTACACGATACAGATCGTATGTTACAAAAAGCAAATATACCTGGAATCCCAGAGGATATGGATGTTCGACTAGAAGAAGCGGAAGAACATATTTATGTAGCGATGCAAAGCCTACAAGAAGTTCCACTGAACATGACTTTAGTTGAAAACTACTTATCAAAAGCTGAAGCATGTATGGAAGAAGTGCATCAGAAAGCTAAGGAAATGCTTGAAAATGTATTATTAACAGAAAAGATAATCCAATATGGAAACCGGTATCGAGCAAATCATCCAAATGTTCATATACGCTTGCTGGAAGCAGAAGAAGCATTTAGACAACTTAGATATGCGAAAGCTTTAGAAGATGCAGCAACTGCAGTCGAGGAAGTAGAACCGGGCGCTTTAAAGAAAATTGAAGTTCTAGTAAAAGAAGACGCTTGGCGTACATAACAAATTTCTTTTTAAGCTCATTTTATATACAAATGTGAACCACCTCACTATAATTGTGAAGGTGGTTTTTTCCCGAAAAGGAGGGTTTAACACATGATTTATTTTGATAATAGTGCTACAACTAAAGCTCATAAAGAGATAATGAATACATTTGTATCGGTAAATGAAAATTTTTGGGCAAATCCAGCATCTATCCATGAATTTGGGCATCATACAAATGAATTGCTACAATCAGCAAGAACACAAGTTGCAGATGTACTTAAAACATCAAGCGAAAAAATATATTTTACTTCTGGTGGAACAGAGTCAAATAATTTAGCAATATTCGGTTTAGCTAATAAATATAAACTTCGTGGTAATCATGTTCTCATATCAGCAATCGAACATCCCTCTATATTAGAAGCAGCAAAAATGCTTCAACAGCAAGGGTTTATGGTGGAAAAAATTACCATTCAAAAGGATGGGGTTATTTCTTTAGAAGATTTAAAAACACTAATTCGTAAAGAGACAATTTTAGTTAGTGTTATGCATGTAAACAACGAAATAGGATCTATTCAACCAATAAATGAAATATCAACAATAATAAAATCACATAGTCGAGCTGTCTTTCATATGGATGCCGTACAAAGCTTTGGAAAGATGTTAGTAAATTTTGAAGAGCAGCACGTAGATGCAATCACTATTTCTTCTCATAAAATTCATGGTCTCAAAGGCTCGGGACTTCTTGCTTTAAAAAATTCAATTGAAATAGATCCAATTCTTTATGGAGGAGGACAAGAATCCGGAATCAGAAGCGGAACAACTCCAGTTCCCCTTGCTGTGAGTACAGCAAAAGCAGTGAGACTAGCCAATACGAATTTAAAGGAACATATAGACACCTTAAAAAAAATGACCGACGAACTTAAAAGCTTTTTAAAAACATTTTCTTCTATAAAAATCATTTCCCCGGAAATAACTGCACCGCATATTGTATCTTTTTCGGTTAGAGGTGTAAAAGGAGAAGTATTTATAAATGCTTTGCAACAGGAAGGAATTATTGTCTCAACAAGTAGTGCATGCTCTTCTAAACAAACAAAAACTAGTCATGTATTAAAAGCGATGCATCTAGATGATGATTATATTAAAGGAGTCATAAGACTAAGTCTTTCCTATACGAATACAGAAGCAGAAGTGGAGCAATTTAAAAAAATATTTACAAGAGTAATGCATGTAATAAAAGGAGACTAAAAAAGATGAAATGGGAAAAAATATTAGTTCGATACGGAGAATTATCAACAAAGGGTAAAAACAGAAAGACATTCATTACACATCTTCGAAATAATATAAAATTTTCTTTTGTTGATTTACCTAATGTGAAAATCACAGCTGAGAGGGACCGAATGTTTTTAAGTTCAAAGGATGATGCTGAAATTGATGAAATGATCAAACGTCTACCGAAAATATTTGGTATTCAATCATTTAGCCCTGTTGCTTCTTGTACGCAAGAACTAGAGGACATAACAGAAACTGCAATTAAAATAATTGACAGTTTAGAAAACCAAGATAAAACGTTTAAAGTGACTGTAAAGCGTACAGATAAACGTTTCCCACTAGATACGTATGAACTTCAAAGAGAAGTTGCAAATCATGTACTAAGACAATTCTCTAGCTTAAAAGTGCAGATGAAAAAACCAGAAATTGAATTACGTATTGAAGTATTATCGGATGCAGTATACATGATGGCTCAAGTTATTCCAGGAGCAGGTGGTATGCCTCTTGGATCCAATGGTCGCTCGTTGTTAATGCTTTCGGGAGGTATAGATAGTCCTGTTGCGGGTTATATGTTATTAAAACGTGGAGTTCGTTTAGATGCTATTCACTTCCATAGCCCACCTTTTACAAGTGAACGCTCAAAAGAAAAAGTAATGGATTTAGCCAATCAATTAAGTCATTTTGGCGCAACAGTAAGGTTGCATGTAATTCCTTTTACAGCTATACAACAAAGCATTCAAGCTCAGATACCGGATAATGTTTCAATGACAACAACTAGAAGAATGATGATGAAAATAGCAGACCTTGTAAGGGAAGAAATCGGTGCTTTAGGAATAGTAACAGGTGAAAGCTTAGGTCAAGTTGCAAGCCAAACATTAGAAAGCTTAACAGCAATAAATGCGGTATCAACAACGCCTATTTTCAGACCGCTTATTTCTTTTGATAAACTTGAAATTATTGATATAGCTCGAAATATCGGGACATATGAGACCTCTATATTGCCTTACGAAGATTGTTGTACAATTTTCACTCCATCCTGCCCAAAAACCAAGCCAAAGCTTGAAAAAGTGGAGTACTATGAAAGCTTTAAGGATTTTGATGAATTGATAAAAGAAGCAGTTGAGAATAGAGAAGTGATTTCTTTTCCAAGTAAAAAGAAAAACGAGTTTGAAAATTTGCTTTAATAAATGACAAAATATACCTCATCTCCTTGTGTATGATTTAAAAGAAATTGACCAATCTATATTCACAAGGAGGTGAGAGACATGCCAAACAACAATTCTTCAAACCAACTTTTAGTACCAGGAGTAAGACAAGCACTTGATCAAATGAAGTATGAAATTGCTCAAGAGTTTGGAGTACAACTTGGGGGAGAAGCATCATCGCGTGCCAACGGATCCGTAGGCGGAGAAATTACTAAGCGATTAGTTGCTCAAGCTCAATCACAAATGAATGGTTTCAGCAAATAATTAAACAACGAACCGGTAGCTTAGGCTACCGGTTTTCTTTAATAAGAAAATATTATGTAAATATAATTTCTGAATATTATTTTTTTATATAAAACTCAAATAACGTCCTTTATAATTAAAGTGTATAAAAAGGAGGAGTTAGGATGAATAAACAAGACTTAATTGCACCTGAAAATTATAATTTAGTAAGTGAATTCGAAAAACATAGTACAGATGAAAACAAGCTAGCACTTATATGGGAATCCGAAAAGGGTGAAGTAAAAACTAGTACATATAACCAACTGATGAAAAGGTCAAATAAAATAGCAAATCTTTTTGGACGAAAAGGTCTTAAAAAAGGTGATGTAGTATTAATAATGGTTCCTCGTTTAATAGAGGCTTACGAAGTATATATTGCAGCATTAAAAGCAGGTTTAGTTGTTATACCGAGTTCAGAAATGCTTCGTGCAAAGGATATTGAATATCGACTAGTGCATAGTGAGGCAAAAGCAATTATTGCATATGAGCCATTTTTAGACCAATTTGAAGATGTCTCTCATTTAGATGAAAAATTACTCTTAGTAATAGGTGAAAGTCAAGGGAACTGGGTATCACTAACAAATGAAATCATAGCAGAATCAGATGAGTTTCGAGTGGTAGATACATTAAAGGATGATATGGCCTTTCTATCTTATACAAGTGGTACTACTGGAAATCCAAAAGGTGTAGTACATACACATGGCTGGGCTTTTGCACATTTAAAAACATCAGCACCGAATTGGCTAGGAATCCAAGAAGGTGATATTGTATGGGCTACTTCTAGTCCCGGATGGCAAAAGTGGATTTGGAGTCCGTTCCTTGCAACTTTAGGAAGTGGCGCAATTGGTTATGTATATAATGGGAAATTTGAGCCGAAAACGTATTTAAAAAATATACAAGAGAAAAAAGTAAATGTTCTTTGCTGTACACCTACTGAATACCGAATTATGGCTAAAGTAGATGGGTTAAAGGATTATGATCTTTCTTCACTTCATAGTGCCGTTTCAGCAGGGGAACCTTTGAATAGAGAAGTAATTGAAACATTTGATAGACTATTCAACTTAGAAGTACGTGACGGCTATGGTCAAACAGAAAATACATTATTGGTTGGAACAATGAAGGGAACGGAAGCTCGACCTGGTTCAATGGGAAAACCTACTCCAGGCAATACTGTAGAAATAATTAATGAATTTGGAGAAATTTGCGCTCCTGGTGAAGTTGGAGATATAGCAGTGCATGTAGAGACTCCAGCCCTATTTAAAGAGTATTTAAAGGATCCAGAAAGAACTTCCATGCAATTTAGAGGAGATTACTATATTACAGGTGACCAAGCGAAAAAAGATGAGGATGGATATTTTTGGTTTGAAGGAAGAGGAGACGATATCATTATTAGCTCTGGTTATACCATTGGACCATTTGAAGTGGAAGATGCACTTACAAAACACCCTGCTGTTCAAGAATGTGCAGTTGTTGGAAGTCCCGACGAGGTTAGAGGTACTATTGTAAAAGCATTTGTAGTTTTACGTGACACTTCCATTCAAGGTTCAGAGGAACTTGTAAAGGAACTTCAAGATCATGTGAAATCCATGACAGCACCATATAAATATCCACGTGAAATAGAATTTATCAAGGAGTTACCAAAAACTACTTCTGGTAAAATAAGACGAATAGAGTTAAGACAGAAAGAACAACAACTCAAAACTAACTAAAAAATTAGCACGGAGAATGTATATTCTCCGTGCTTTATTGTGTAGTTGAAAATCTGTCCATTTACTTTAGTAAAGTAAAGTATTATAATGTTTCTTGTGTTTCGAGTTCCTAAATATGTGAGGTGATAATTTTGCGAAGTGAAGAAAAACAAGGAATAGTAATCGTAGCAGTTGCTTATATTTTATGGGGGTTTATGCCAATCTATTGGAAGTTGCTTTTGGATGTTTCCAGTGATGAAATCTTAGCAAGTCGAGTAATATGGTCCTTTATATTTACGTTTTTAGTAGTAATGGTAATGAAGAACTTTAGGTTATTAAAGAGCGATTTAAAAGAACTTTGGAAAAATAAGAAAGCCTTTTGGAGTCTTGTGCTAGCTTCTTACTTAGTAACAGGCAATTGGTTTACATACATATTTGCAGTAAATGCAGGCTATATTGTTCAAACAAGTCTAGGTTATTATATTAACCCGTTAATTTCGGTTCTATTAGGCATAATTTTTTTAAAAGAAAAATTATCAAGAGCCCAACAACTTTCCTTCCTTATAGCAGCAGTAGGAGTGATAATTTTAACTGTCTCCTATGGAGAAATCCCATGGATTGCATTTATTTTGGCGTTAACATTTGCTTTTTATGGACTTATTAAAAAGAGTTTAACTATTGATCCATTGAGAGGGTTAACCATTGAAACTGCGTTTGTTTTACCAGTAGCTCTTATTTATTTTGGTTATTTATTAATTACCGACAAAGCTGTCTTTTTCCATTCTAGTGCGCCTACTGTGATCCTGCTAGTTTTTACCGGTGTTGCAACTGCGGTGCCTCTTGTATTGTTTGCCAAAGGTACTAAAACGATGCCGCTTTATATGTCAGGATTTCTTCAATACATAGCACCGACTCTTATGTTGGTTATCGGAGTTTTTATATATGGCGAAACGTTTAGTAAAATTGAATTCATATCATTCTCGTTTATTTGGGTAGCGTTAATTTTATTTACTGCTTCTAAAATTGTAGAGGTACGAAAAAAACAGGTAGTGCGGTGACTACCTGTTTCAGAGACTGAAGATAAGCCCAAATTTATTATTATATAGGATAAATCAGGTTTTCCGAAGCTTACCGCTCGTTTTCCGCAGGCGAGCGCCGAGCCGCTTGGGAGGATGTTGGTCATGCAATCGTTGCCGTAAAAAGTTCTTTTGCGACGAGCTTTGCGCAGGAGCAGGAGGCGGCGAACTTAGATTCCATCCTCAAACACGCTCTGAAGTGAATCCAAAAAGTTAGACATGTTTTTTTCATTAGGCAGCCTGCGGCAAGCGCACATCCGTGTTCCACTTTCTTAGTGCTAATAAATATTCTAACTAGTAGTTATGAACAAAAATTCTTCAATTTATAATCAGCTATAGGGACTCTTATAAAAAGGAACGTTTTACTTTTTCCCAGTAGCTGTTATTTTTTAATTTAACAGTTTTGACAATTTTGTTACTTAAAGCAATCGAAACAGTCTCTACATGTTGAATGCTTAGAGCTTCGTTGTCGGTGCTCATAGAAGGATAATCGTTCCAATCTTTATGTAAACGGAGTTCTAAGGATCTGCTGCCACTTAGTATAAAAGAAGTCCCAAGAGTTCTAAATTCATTACTATTGACGGAAGCAATTTCTGTTACTTGGATACATGGAAGAAGCGGATCTACAACCGCGCCATTAAGTGATTTATTATAGGCAGAGCTACCAGTAGGTGTTGATATAACCATACCGTCCCCTCTAAATGTTTCGAAGTGAATATCATCAATAATAATATCCAGTACAAATGTTTTAATGATATTGGATCGAATAGCAAACTCATTTAAACAATAAAATTTTGGATTATGATTGACCGATATTTCCATTAAAGGATATTTTCGAACTTTTATTTGATCATTTAAAACTGCATCTGCCATTGATTCTATATCTTCTATTAAAAAGTCACAGTACATACTTAATGTGCCAGTAGTAGAGATTCCTGCGTAAAGACAGTCTTGTCGAAAACCGGTTTTGCGAACTGCCTGCAAAAAAGAGCCGTCTGTTCCAATACTAACAATAATGGAAGCATCTTGGTGTTTATCTACAACGTGAAAGCCATATGACTCAATGGCTTCTGCTAAAACATCTTTTTTTTCTAATGATTCTATGTCATTCTTAGTATAAAGAAATATTGTATTTCTTGAGGTCATTAAGCTTTCTCCTTTTAATTAAGTATTTTTCTTTTTTAGTCGTTCGAGTTAATTAGAAGTATGTGATCTTCTGTATGTGCATTTATTTTAACATTTCATGAAACATTTAAACATTTTTTTCGTATGTAAGAATGTAAACAAAAGGAGGAGCAAGGTATATGAATATGAAACGTTGGTTTGCCATTTTAGGGGCAACCGTATTATTAGCAGTTTCCATTTTTGTCAATACGTTATCAAGCGCATTTTCTACGGATTGGACATCAATGATGGAAGAGTTTGCATCAGTTTCAAGTTCGGAGTTTTATGAAACAGTAATAGAAGAAGGTAATTTGAATGAGCGAGTTGCACTCCTTACAGTAAATGGAGTTATACAAGATACAGGAAGTACTGGTTCACTTTTTGCTACGGAGACTTATAATCATCAATTCTTCTTAGAGCAATTAGAACAAGCG
Source organism: Psychrobacillus mangrovi (assembly GCF_037104765.1). Taxonomy (NCBI): domain Bacteria; kingdom Bacillati; phylum Bacillota; class Bacilli; order Caryophanales; family Bacillaceae; genus Psychrobacillus; species Psychrobacillus mangrovi. The sequence continues at coordinate 102,326 of NZ_JBAWSY010000003.1, forward strand.
AAAACGGACGAATCGGTTAAAGCAATTGTACTTCAAGTAAACTCACCCGGTGGTGGAGTAGTTGAATCTGCGCAAATCTATAAAGAGATAAGAGAGATACAAGAGGAAGCAGGTAAGCCGATTTATGTTTCGATGGGAAGTATGGCAGCCTCAGGTGGATATTATATTTCAGCATCCGCGGACAAAATTTTTGTTAACAAAGAAACGATTACAGGTTCAATTGGTGTAATTATGCAAAGTGTCAATTATGGTAAGTTAGCTGAGAATTTTGGTGTTGAATTTGTTACCATCAAATCTGGTCCATATAAAGATATTATGAGCCCATCCAGAGAAATGACACAAGAGGAAAGAGATATGTTACAGGTTATGTTGAATGACTCATATGAGGATTTTGTAGATATTATCGAACAAGGTCGTAATATGACTGAGGCTGAAGTTAAAAAAGTAGCGGACGGAAGAATAGTAAATGGACGCCAAGCAATTGAAGCTGGATTAGCGGATGAGACTGGATTTTTAGAAGATGTAGTTCAAGCGATTAAAACTGATTATGATTTAGAAAATGCAGAGGTTTTTGAATATGGGTATTCGCCAAGTTTTTCTTCATTATTTGCGATGAAGGCACAAACTTTCTTTGGTGTTGATATCGAATCTAAATTAATTGGGAAATTAATTGCAGACAATAGTGCACCTCGCATGATGTATTTATACGGTGAATGATAAGGAGGGAAAATGATGAGTGAAATTGAACAGCCAGAAGAAAATATTGTGCAAGTAAGTGAAGCTACTACTCAACAAGTCACTGCACAGCATTCTGACCAATTTGAGCACAAAGCAGCTGGCTTTTGGATACGATTTTGGGCATATATAGTGGATCTTTTAGTTTTATCTTCTATTGGAATGTTACTAATCAAACCTATTTTCCGTTTATTTTCATTGGAGATAAATGATCCTACTTGGTATGCACCTTTTACTTTGATTACAGCGATTGTATTTTATGCTTATTTCGTGTTGATGACGAAGTTTTTGAACCAAACAGTTGGAAAGATGATCTTTGGTATTAAAGTAATCTCAAAGGATGGAGAAAAGCTAAAATGGAGTACGGTTTTATTTAGAGAATGGGTTGGTAGAATTATATCGGTAATTCCACTCAATATCCCGTATCTTGCAGTTGCTTTTACACCAAGAAAACAGGCTATTCATGACTTTATAGCAGATACTTTAGTTGTACACGAAGCTGTTTATGATAAAACACAAAAAGTTGAATATACATTACCTTCATCAGCAAAAGAGTTGCAAGAGCAGAACACATTCTAGTAAGATGAAGATAATGAAAAGGAGGCTACATATTATGGCTCAAGTAACATTTAAAAATAATCCCGTAACTTTAGTTGGCAAAGAAGTAGTAGTTGGAGACAAAGCGCCAGACTTTACAGTTCTAGCAAATGATTTATCACCAGTAACACTTCAAGATTCTGCTGGTAAAATTCGTTTAATCAGTGTAGTTCCTTCCCTTGATACTGGAGTATGTTCTATACAAACAAACAAATTCAATCAAAGTGCTGCTAGTTTAGGTGAGGATGTAGTAATATTAACTATATCAGTAGATTTACCTTTTGCTCAAAAACGTTGGTGTGGGGCTAATGCTGCTGACGCAATTCAAACGCTATCTGATCACCGCGACCTTTCATTTGGTAGAGCATACGGTGTATATATGGAGGAATTACGATTACTAGCCCGATCAGTTTTTGTAGTCGATAAAAATGACGTTGTTACTTATGCTGAATATGTGGGTGAAGGTACCGATCATCCAAACTATGAAAAAGCTTTAGAAGCGGTAAATGCATTAACTAATTAATAATACAATTAAACCCACTCGAGTTTGAGAGTGGGTTTTCATATGAGGGATAAATATGCACACGAATGTCGAAAAAATTTTTACGTTTATAGATCAAGAAAGTAGCTTTATTGAAGAACAAGAATCAGCTACTTATTTAGAGGGCGTTATTTATGCACTTGAACTATGGATAACGGATAAAAAGACGCCTTCCATCACAAATCCTAGCAAAGAGCAAATAAGAAAAGCAGTACAACTAGCAATCTTAAAAGGGATGAAACAATCAGCTCAGGTCAATCATCAAATGACTCCAGATGCGATTGGTTTACTGGTAGCTTATCTTGTGAAGGAAATGTCGAAAGGCAAAAAAGAACTGGCAATTTTAGATCCTGCTTTAGGGACAGGGAATTTACTTTACACGATTATGAATTCTTTACCGACAGAAAACCATGCATTTGGAGTCGAAATAGATGATTTGTTGATCCAGTTGGCAGCACAAACAGGAGAGTTGCTAACTTGTGATATACAACTATTTAGACAAGATGCACTTAAACCTTTGCTAATCGATCCAGTGGATGTTGTAGTAAGTGATTTACCTGTTGGGTATTATCCTGATTCGGAAACTTCTCAAGATTACTTCCTTCACAGTGAAGAGGAAATGTCATATGCACACCATTTGTTTATGGAACAATCTATGAAACATGTGAAGCCTGGAGGATACTTATACTTTTTAGTTCCGGAATCTATTTTTGAATCTAAACAAGCACCAAAACTTCATAAGTTTTTAAAAGAAACTGGATGGATTCAAGCGGTTATCCAACTTCCATCCAATATTTTTAAAACTAAAGGACAGGAAAAAAGCCTGTTAATTATTCAAAAGAAAAGCGAGACATTAAAAGCACCAAGAGAAGTATTACTTGCAAAAGTACCAAATATGTCAAATAAAGAAGCGATGGAACTCTTCTTTAAAAAAATTGACATTTGGCAAGAAGAAAACGCTAAATGATGGTAAGGATAGTTGCTCGCTCCTTCTATGAAAGGTACAATTAACGTACTAATTTATAGAAGGGGCGTTTTTTTATGGCAAATATTTTAGCGATTAATGCAGGTAGTTCTTCTTTAAAGTTTCAATTGCTTAAAATGCCCGAAGAAGAAGTAATTGCAAAAGGTTTAATTGAGCGAATTGGTTTGAGTGATCCTATTTTTACGATGACTACGGAAAGCGGGCGTACTCAATTAATTGAACAGGTTGAAAACCATACGCAAGCCGTTAAATTATTAATTAGACAACTGTTAGAAAAAAATGTAATTTACTCATTAGAGGATATACAGGGGGTTGGACATCGTGTTGTTCATGGTGGGGAAGTTTATAGTGATTCTGTGCTGATAACGGATGAAGTATTGAACACACTTGATGAACTATCCGAACTCGCACCGTTACATAATCCAGCAAATATTACAGGTATTCGTGAGGTTGCAAAAGAATTACCACATGTTCCAGCTGTAGCCGTTTTTGATACTGCTTTTCATCAAACAATGCCAGAAAGCTCTTATTTGTATTCCATTCCTTATGACTATTATAAGAAGTATGGCATCCGTAAATATGGTTTCCATGGTACCTCTCATAAATATGTTGCGTATCGTGCAGCCAAGATGTTGAATCGACCTATTGAAACTACTCGATTTATCTCCTGCCATCTAGGTAACGGAGCAAGTATTGCTGCTATACACCGTGGAAAATCGATTGATACTTCTATGGGCTTCACCCCCCTTGCAGGGGTTACGATGGGTACAAGATCAGGAAATCTCGATCCAGCACTTATCCCTTATTTAATGGAAAAGACGGGAAAAAGCGCGGAAGGAGTACTAGATATATTGAATAAGAAATCTGGTATGCTTGGAGTTTCTGGATTTTCAAGTGATCTTCGTGACATCGTTACGGAGGCATCCAAAGGAAATGATCGTGCACAGTTAGCCCTTGATGTTTTTGCAAATCGTATTCACAAATATATTGGCTCATATGCTGCTCGTATGAATGGAGTAGATGCAATAATATTTACAGCAGGTATAGGTGAAAATAGCTCGGTCATCCGTGAAAAAGTTCTAAGTGGACTACAATTTATGGGTGTTTATATGGATTCTGATTTAAACAAAATACTTGGTAAAGAAACGTTTATAAATTACCCTCATTCACCAGTAAAAGTAATTGTGATTCCAACGAACGAAGAGATAATGATTGCAAGAGATACGATGAGATTGGCGGAATTATAAAAAAAGAGGTAACCCAACAGGGCTACCTCTTTTCTATTTAATCTTCTGTTTCTTCTGTACGAACTACTAGAACATCACATTTTGACGAACGAACGATGTATTCAGATACACTACCAATTAGGAAGCGTTCTACTGTATTTAAACCAGTTGCCCCACAGATAATTAAATCTGCCTCAACTTTGTTTGCAATGTCTTTCGAAATCATTGTTTTTGGTGAACCATACTCTACTAATATGTTCACATTTGTAACGCCACCTGCAAGAGCTTCTTTTTTATAGTCTGCTAGTAAATCTTCTGCAAATACTTGTGCTCGTTCAGCAATTGAACGGTCATAGGCCTCGATTGCAGCAAATGATCTTGTATCAATAATGTTAATTAAATTTAAAGTGGCATTGTTTCTTGCCGCAATGGATACAGATTTTTTAAAAGCAAGTTCAGCTTCCTTAGAACCATCAACTGCAACTAGAATTTGTTTGTATTTTAATGTCATCATTAAAACCTCCTATTCTTGTTATATATATATATTTCGAGATTACTTTTTGTATTCCTTCTATTTCATCTAAGTTTTTAAGAACAACTTGTGAACTTATCCGTATAATTATTATTTTGTTGAAGCAATTTTCCTATATAAATGTTAAAATGAAAGTGTTTTAAAACGTTTTAAAATTTTTAAAATATTGTACATAAGGGGATATGGAAATGCGTATTGGTGTGCCAAAAGAAACTAAAAATAACGAAAACCGTGTGGCTATGACGCCTGCTGGTGTAGTTACTTTAAAGCTTCATAATCACGAAGTAATAATTGAAACTGGAGCAGGATTAGGTTCAAGTTTTACAGACGAGGATTATATTGCAGCAGGTGCAACAATTGTAAACACTGCACAAGAAGCATGGAATCAAGAAATGGTTATGAAAGTAAAAGAACCAACTCATGATGAGTATAATTTGATTCAAGAAGAATCGATTCTATTTACTTATCTACATTTAGCTCCTGAAGAAGATTTGACGAAGGTACTATTAGATAAGAAAGTAACTGCCATTGCTTACGAAACAGTTCAACTTCCAAATAATTCTTTACCATTATTAACTCCAATGAGTGAAGTTGCTGGTCGTATGGCAACTCAAATTGGTGCACAATATTTAGAGAAGATTAATGGCGGTAAGGGAATTTTACTTGGTGGCGTTCCAGGAGTACCACGTGCGAAAGTTGCGGTTGTTGGTGGCGGAATTGCTGGAACAAATGCAGCTCACATAGCGGTAGGTATGGGTGCACAAGTTACAATCATCGATTTAAATCCTGATCGTCTTCGTCAGTTAGAAGATTTATTTGGTAGTAATGTTCAAACATTAATCTCTAATCCATATAATATTGGACAAGCAGTAAAAGAAGCAGATTTAGTAGTGGGTGCGGTTCTAATTCCAGGTGCAAAGGCCCCTAAACTTGTTACAGAAGAAATGATTAAATCAATGTCTCCTGGCTCTGTTGTCATTGATATTGCAATTGACCAAGGTGGAATCTTTGAAACTTCTGATCGTATCACAACGCATGATAACCCAACTTATGAAAAACATGGTGTTGTTCATTATGCAGTTGCTAATATGCCTGGAGCTGTTCCGAGAACTTCCACAATGGCACTAACTAATGCGACTGTTCCTTATGCTTTACAAATTGCCAACAAAGGATACAGACAAGCATGCTTGGATAATCTTGCATTGCAAAAAGGTATCAATACTTTAGCTGGTCATGTTACATTTAAAGCCGTTGCGGAAGCACAAGATCTTCCTTATGTGGATGTTACAACGCTTTTAAACTAAAATATTTAGCTGTGAACACCCAAAGATATTAAAACTTTGGGTGTTCTGTTTTTTATTTATTATGATGGAGTGATGTGAAAAATGGCATATTTGCTAGTAGGAGTAGCTGGAGCACTAGGGGCATTATTAAGGTATATAATCGGATTTCTATTGTTTACAGACTCTATTTTCCCGTTTGCTACATTAGCTATAAATTTAATTGGTTGTTATATACTTGCTTACTTATCATCAGTAGCATTGCCAAAAAGTAGACTACCTTTGACTCTGCAATCTGCCATAACTACAGGATTTCTAGGTGCTTTTACAACTTTCTCCGCATTTAGTTTGGAAACAGTGGAATTAGTTAATAGAGGTGAAACTCTACTATCCATAGTTTATGTATTGATTAGTATGGTTGGTGGAATTCTGATGAGTAAATTAGGGTGGAAGAGTGAGGTAAGTAAATGAGTATTTTTTATCTTGGCGTTGTAGCTATTGGTGGGTTTTTAGGATCCATCGTTCGATTTTACATATCCCAAAAGTTGAACAATCAGGAACGAAAATTACCTCTTGGCACGCTTCTCGTTAATTTAAGCGGATCATTTTTATTGGGATACAGTATTCATTTCGGACTAGATAAATACTCAACTCTGCTTTTTGGAGTAGGACTTCTCGGTGCTTTTACAACCTTTTCGACCTTTAATAGTGAATTATTGACACTTCAAAAATATCCTCGAAAATGGCTAATCTATTTTGCTGCTACTTATATTGGAGGCATAGGCTTAGCATTCCTAGGATTCTATATAGGAAAATAAAAAGCATTCGTGAAGGATGCTTCAGATTGTAGAAAAACTAGTGTGAATAAATGGTATTGTGGAACAAGATTTAAAATGTTTATATTAGAGAAAAGAAAGGCTTAATTGTAAGCATACATATAGTTGATTTTCGTTTCAGGCGGCGACTCCAGTCGGAAAAACATGAGCTGAAGACCCTGGACTGAGCGTAGCGAGGGAAGCTGCTGAAGCCATGCCGGCGAAAAGCGTCCGCCTGGAACGGAAATCAACGCGGCACATATTCGCTAGAAGTTATATTGAAGAGTTGTTCAATGCTCTCAAGTGTGAGAGGAAGAAAGGCTAAGGGCGCATAGTTAAAAGGAAGGTAATCTAAGTTAGCCGCGTACTGTGGCAACGATTGCATGACCCATATCCTGTGGCCTAGGAGGGGCAACTTTGTTTCTGACCGTATAAAGTTATTTCTGACCGGATAGATAAACTTAGTGTCCGTATAATTGAATTTCTGTCCGTATAAAACTTTTTCTGTCCATATAGCATCCTTTCATCATTTTATACCATTCTTTCTTCCATACTATTGCTCCTATTAATCGGTAAAATCAGTAAAACAATTTCTTCTATCTTTTAAAAAATTTAAAGACTGTAGACCACTCGTTTTTTTGAGTTTGTCTACAGTCTCTGAAAGCACAAGTGTCGGTTGCTTATTGAACTATTATAGAACTATCAATTCTTTAGGGAATTTTGTAAGTACTTCAACACCATTTTCTGTAACGACCACATCATCTTCAATACGCACTCCAGTGATATTCGGGTGATAAATACCTGGTTCAATAGTGAATACCATGCCAGTTTCTAGTTTCATATCATTTACGCCAGTAATCGATGGAAATTCGTGTACTGAAATTCCAAGACCGTGGCCTAATCGATGCGTAAAATACTCTCCGTATCCAGCGTCTGTAATTACGTCACGAGCGATTTTATCTAGCTCCATAGCAGTTATTCCCGGTTTGACTGCATTTACTGCAGCCTCTTCTGCACGACGTACAGTATCATATACTTCGCGTTTATCCTCAGTTGGTTCGCCAAATGCTACAGTTCTCGTAATATCAGAACAATAGCCATTATAAATAACTCCTAAATCAAATATTACAAAGTCACCTTTTTGAATTTTACGATCACCCGGATTACCATGTGGAGAAGCAGTTTTAGGTCCACTCAATACCATCGTATCAAAGGACATTTGATAACCGCCTTTTTCTTTTACTGCAGACTCTATTGCATTTAAAATTTCTAGCTCTGTTTTTCCTTCGGCAATTTCTTTACAACCTACTTCAATTGCAAAATCAGCAAGCTCTGCAGCTTTTCGCATATTTACCAATTCATCTTCTGTTTTTATTACACGTAATTTATTTATCTCCTCATCGATTCTTGAAATTTGAATTTCAGGTATTCTTTCAAGAATGGCTTCTTGTCTTTCTACTGTTAAGTGTGCTTTTTCAATTGCTAATGATTGAATAACGCCAACTTTGTTTTGAATGGTTTGTACTACAATATCCCAAGCATTTTCTGTATCTTGGTGTCCAACAATATCACCAGTCCAACCAGTTGCTAAAGCATCTGGAACTTCCATTTGTGGACAAATGATAAATGGAGTATCATCTTTAAAAATTAACACGCCAAGCAAACGTTCATGCGGATTGCTTCTAAATCCAGTAAAATAAAATACATTATCTGGAGTCGTTATGAAAGCAGCGTCAATATTATTAGTGTTTAAAAAGCTTTGAATTCGTTTTACTTGTTTCATTATGGCACCTCTTTTAAAATTTTATGTTATAAGGATATCAGAATAAAGGAAATCTGGCATCTACGTTGAATGAAATACAGAGAGAAAAACTATCTAAAGGAGAGGATTACAAATGAAAATTAGTTATCATGGACATTCTGTAGTAAAAATTAGAACAAATACGCACACAATCTTAATCGATCCTTTTATAACTGGAAATGGCTTAACTGATTTAACTGCCTCTGAAGAAAAGCCTGATGTAATTTTATTGACACATGGACATAATGATCACGTCGGAGACACGATTGAAATAGCAAAGCAGTCCAATGCACTTGTTGTAGCACCTTTTGAACTTGCAGCTTATCTAGGTACGAAAGGTCTAAACACTCATGAAATGGGTTTAGGCGGGGCATATGAATTTGATTTTGGGCGAGTGAAGTTTACAAAAGCATTCCACAGTTCTTCTTTTAACTCATCTGAAGATGGAACAATTTATACTGGTATGCCAGCTGGAATATTATTTACCGCAGAAGGAAAGACCATTTATCATGCAGGAGACACAGCGCTATTTGGTGACATGCAATTAATTGGACAACGAAATAATATTGATGTTGCCTTTTTGCCAATCGGGGATAATTTCACTATGGGTCCTGAGGATGCAGCATATGCTACGGAGCTTTTAAAGCCAAAAGTAGTTGTCCCAATACATTACAATACATTCCCACCTATTAAACAAGATCCAAATCTATTTAAAGAATTAGTTTCATCTGCGGAAGTCCAAATACTACAAGCGGGTGAAATCGTACAACTGTAACGTAGCTAGAAAAAATAATTAATGTGGTACAATAAGCGTATAACAATCGTTTGGATGTGACTACATGACAACAAAACATGAGCAAATTTTAGCGTATATAGAAAAACTTCCTGTTGGGGATAAAATATCGGTAAGACAAATTGCGAAAGACTTAACGGTAAGTGAAGGAACAGCATACCGTGCGATAAAGGAAGCAGAAAATAGAAGACTAGTTAGTACGATTGAACGAGTTGGAACAATCCGAATTGAATTAAAGAAAAAAGAGCATTTTGAAAGATTAACTTATGCCGAAGTAGTAAATATTGTCGATGGACAGGTGTTGGGTGGTAAAGCGGGACTATACAAAACACTGAATAAGTTTGTTATAGGTGCTATGCAATTAGAAGACATGATGCGCTATGTAGAACCGAGCAACTTGTTAATTGTAGGAAATCGTCTTCAAGTACATGAATCTGGATTAAGAGCTGGAGCCGGAGTACTTGTCACCGGAGGATTTGATGTTTCTGAAAGAACAAAAAAACTAGCGGATGATTTAGAGTTGCCAGTAATTTCAACGAGTTATGATACTTTTACGGTTGCAACGATGATCAATCGGGCAATTGATGACCAATTGATTAAAAAAGATGTACTTTTAATTGAAGATATCTATGTTCCTTTAAAAGACACTTCGTTTCTTCGTACAAATGATTTAATAACCCGCTACCATGAATTAAACCAATTGACGACACATGGAGGATTTCCCGTAGTAGATAAATCTAACAAGCTTGTAGGAATTGTTACGGCAAGAGATGTAATTGGGAAAGATAGTCATGAATCAATCGAGAAAGTAATGACGAGAAATCCAATATCCATTACGCTCAAAACTAGTGTTGCTTCAGCAAGTCATCGAATGATTTGGGAAGGAATTGATTTGTTGCCTGTTGTGGGTGATAACAATTCTTTAAAAGGTGTTATTAGTAGACAGGATGTATTAAAAGCATTACAAGCTGCTTCACGACAACCACAAAATGGTGAAACAATAGACGATATTGTAAAGCAACAAATAAAACTAATTTCCGCTGAGGAATACATTTTTGAGTTTATCGTTACTCCTCAGATGACGAACCATTATGGTGCAATGTCTTATGGAGCCTTCTCCATTCTATTGACAGAAACAGGGGCTCAAACATTGAAAATTCGGAAACGTGGAGAAAGTGTTGTTGAAAATATGACCATTTACTATACGAAACCTATCCAGATAGAAAGTATTCTTCGAATACATGCAAGAGTATTAGAAATGAGCCGTAAAGTAGCAAAAATGGATATAGAAATATTTAATGAAAAACAGTTAGTCGGAAAAGCAATGGTAACTTATCAAATGCTAGAACGATGAAAAAATGATGCAGCTTTTAGCTGCATCATTTAATGTTGAATTTGCTATTTATTTAAATCTAATTCCTCTTTAACGAATTGTCCATAATGCTTGGATACTTTATAATTATGATACATAAAATATCCTCCTAAAAGGATAAATATAGCTGAAATAACATATGTAATAGATGATGGAAACACGATTAGAAAATTTAATCCAAAAAACAGTAAAAATGCTCCTAAACAAACAGATGCTTTCGCAGCATACCATTTTTTATGAATAGGTAAAGTGGTGCGGAATTGTTTCGTTTTAAAATAAAAATACCATACAAAAGAAACAACAATGGCTAGTATAAAGATAAAATTAAGTATCATAATGGACCTCCAATAAAAAGTTAAGCTTTCATTATTGTATAGGGAAATTTGTAAAAATGCGAATAGTTATTCTGATGAAGTGAGGGAATATGAAGTGAAAAGACAAATCATTGACACAATCGAACGATATGACAAAATAATAATACATCGACATGTACGTCCCGATCCGGATGCATACGGATCTCAAATAGGATTAAAAGAGCTCATTTCATTAAACTATCCGAACAAAAAAGTATTTGCTACTGGAATTCATGAAAACACTCTAGACTTTTTAGCCCGACCAGATAAAGTTTTAGATGAGGATTTCCAAGATGCACTTATTATCGTTACTGACACTGCAAATACGGAAAGAATAGATGATGATCGTTATAAGCAAGGTAGTTATTTGATTAAAATAGATCATCACCCAAATGATGATGCGTATGGAGATTTACTCTGGGTTAATACAAATGCAAGCTCGGTCAGTGAAATGATTTGTGAATTATTTGAAGAAGCGAAGGAATATAGAGGCTGGAAGTTAGATGCAAGTATTGCAAGATTATTATTTGCTGGAATTGTTGGAGATACAGGAAGGTTTATGTTTCAAAGTACAACACTACAAACAATGAAATATGCAGGAGAGCTAATTTCTCATGGCTTTGACCGCACTGAACTGTTCAATGGTATGTATGAGGTTGAACGTAATTTACTTCAGTTAAAGGGCTTTGTTTATGAAAACTTTAACATGGATGAAAATGGTGTTGGTTTTGTAAAATTAACAAGAGAGATTTTACAAAAGTACAAAGTTGCAGAATCTGAAGCTTCTTTATTGGTGAGTGCTTTAGCGGATGTAAAAGGAATGAGATGTTGGGTATTCTTTATCGAGGATGAGAAAGAAATCCGTGTTCGACTGCGCTCGAAAGGTCCGATTATTAATGAAATAGCCAAAAAATATGGTGGTGGTGGACACCCACTTGCTTCAGGTGCTTCCGTAAAGACGTGGGAAGAAGCGGATATCGTAATTGAGGATTTAAAAATGTTGTAAACTGAGGTGTCTTATATGGAAACAGTATATCCACAAATTGTAACATCAGCGGATATGCTGAAAAGTACAATACAATTGGATCAGTTAATTCAAAAGTTAAAAAAGAACAATGCGAAGGCAGCCGCCATTACAAATAGTAAATTGTATGGCATGTTGCCTTTTTGGCATGAATTAAATAAACAACAAATTCACCCGGTGATAGGACTGACGATCAAAGTACAATTAGAAACACAGGTCTGTTCTGTCATTTTATACGCAAAAAACAATAGGGGTTATGAAAATCTATTAAAGATTACAAGTGGCTTAGAAACAAGGGAACTTTCCGAACTTCCACTAAAATGGCTACTAGCATATAGAGAAGGAATTATTGCTGTCTATCACAGTGAACAATATTCTAAAGAAGCATTAGCTGAGTTAGCTGATATATTTCTACCTACTTTCCTATTCGTAGGTGTAGAGCGACCAAATGGAATAATCAAAGAAGACGAACCTGAAATAGTATCGATAGCAGATGAACTTTCTATTCCCATAACTACCTTTCATATGAGTCGCTATGTGGAAAAAGAGGGTGCATTTGCTTTTGAAGTATTAAATGCAATGGATCAATCACTCAAAATGGCTGATCTTCATCGTTTAAAACCTTCCAATAATTCATATCACATACTTTCAAGCGATGAGTGGCTCAGTTGGTTTTCAGATGTTCCACAATGGCTTGAAAATACAAAAAAGATGCTAGAAAGCTGCCACTTACAATTCGAACAGCCTACTCACCATATGCCGAACTTCCCTCTACCATCAAACGTATTGGCAAAAGACCATTTACGACAACTTTGCGAAGAGGGATTAGCAAAACGAGTAAAAAACGTTACGAATGAATATGTGGATCGTCTTCATTATGAACTTCAAGTTATTAGTCAAATGAAGTATGATGATTATTTTCTAATTGTGCAGGATTTTATGAAGTTTGCAAAACAGGCAGGAATATTAACAGGACCAGGACGGGGGTCTTCTGCAAGTTCTCTTGTAGCTTATTCTCTTTTTATTACGGATGTAGATCCAATTGAGAATGGTCTTTTATTTGAGAGGTTTTTAAATCCAGAACGAATCACTTTGCCTGATATCGATATTGATTTTGCAGATTCCAAAAGAATGGAAGTTATACAATACGTCGTTAAGAAGTATGGCAAACAGCATGTGTCGCAAATAATCACTTTCGGTACTCTTTCGACAAAAGCAGTGGCACGTGAGGTGGCAAGGGTATTCGGATTTGAATCCTCCACATTAGAAGCTATCTCTTCTTTTATTCCATCTAAACCTGGAATTTCTTTAAAAGAGGCATATGAGCAATCTCAAAAGTTGAGAGAGTTTATTCAAACGGAGGAAATCAGAAAAAAATGGTTTCAAGTTGCTTTAGCATTAGAAGGTTTACCTAGAAATGCGTCCACTCATGCAGCTGGTGTAGTGCTCTCACCGAGTCCACTTGTTGACGTAGTGCCGATACAGAGTGGTCATGATGAGATATATTTAACACAGTGGCCTATGAAAGAAGTAGAACAAGTTGGTTTATTAAAAATGGATTTTCTTGGGTTAAGAAATTTAACCATAATCGAGCGAATTCTTTTTTTAATTAATAAAAAGACAACAGCTCATGTCACATTAGAATCTATTCCGTTAAATGATAAACCTACCTTTCAAATGCTTCAAAATGGTGATACGACAGGTGTATTTCAACTTGAATCTGCAGGTATGCGAAACGCCATAAGGCAAATAAAACCATCCAGATTTGAGGATATCGTAGCAGTAAATGCTTTATTTAGACCAGGGCCAATGGATAGTATTCCATTATACGCAAAAAGAAAATTAGGACAACAAGCTGTCACTTATGAACATCCTGTGCTTGAACCAATTTTAAAAGAAACGTATGGCATCATTGTCTATCAAGAACAAATCATGCAAATCGCCTCCCAAATGGCGGGCTTTACATTTGGAGAAGCAGATTTGTTACGTCGAGCGGTTAGTAAAAAAAATCGTGATATTTTACAAAAAGAACGGGCTCATTTCGTTCAAAAAGCAATAGAACTTGGACATACACAAGAGGCTGCTTCCTCTGTATACGATTTAATCGTTCGTTTTGCTGATTACGGATTTCCAAAAAGTCATGCAGTAGCCTATAGTGTTATATCGTATCAAATGGCTTATTTAAAGACTCATTTCCCTGTACCTTTTTACTGTGCATTATTAAGTACTGCAGTGGGAAATCAAGAAAAAATAAATCAACTTTTAATGGAAATGAAACAAAAAAATATTAGCGTGTTACCTCCTTCTATTTATAAAAGCCAACTTTCTTTTTCAGTTGAAAGCAGCGGTGTCCGATTTGGTTTAAATGCTATAAAAGGGGTACCCCATACTTTTATAAGAAAATTAACACAGCAAAGAGCAAATAGGTCCTCAAGCTGGGAAGATATTTTCGATTTTGCAGCGGATCTTACAGCTGTTCATTTTACTCGAAAGAATGTAGAGCCACTTATTAAGGCTGGTGCTTTAGATGAATTGAAAGAAGAACGTTCTACGCTGCTTGCTACATTGGATGCTGCAGTAAAATATGCTGAACTTGTAAGTCCTACAGAAGAGAGTGATTTGTTTGACGGGGATGCATCTCATTTTGGAAAATCTAAATATGTACGAACGGAACCGTTACCTTTAATGATGAAGCTTCAATTTGAAAAAGATGTGTTAGGACAATATTTTTCTGAGCATCCAACTGTTTCAATTAAAAGAAATTATCCTGAACAAATCGTGAGTATATGGAACGCCAATCAAGTACAAAAAGAATGGAAAATAAAAATTATTGGACTTATTGAAGAAATAAAAAGAATTAGAACAAAAAAAGGTGAATCAATGGCATTTGTTACACTACAAGACGATACTGGAAGTATTTCGGTAACTCTTTTTCCCGAAGAATATGCGAAATATAACGCATTGTTAAAAGAAATGTCAATTATTGTCGTTGAAGGAAAAGCAGAACGAAGAAATGGTAAAACACAAATAATAGGAAAATCAATTTCAAATTACAATTCAGATTAAAGCTAAACTTAATAAATGGTATCTTGTAGAACAAGTTGTTAAATTGTATTTATAACTATTTGGTCTCGTTCATTAATTTGATTTCTCGTTATCAGTTTCCATCACCTCAAGATTTTTTTCTATAAAACCGTGGTATTTTTTGGATTGGAGAAGCGTTTGCTCGCCCGCGGAAAGCTTCGGAAAACCTATTCTATCCTATCTAAAAATAAAAAAATGTAGATAAACTCATTTTTTTCGAGTTTATCTACAGTCTGAACTGTACAAGCTATGTACAGTTTTTTCTTTACGTTTTACTAATAATTTTGTATGCTATTAGTTATGAGTGGTCAGACCACTTTGAAATAAATGGAAGAGTGAGGATGTATGATTCCAAAAAATAATTCCAGCAAAATGTTTTTAGAGATAGTAAAACAATTGAGAGACCTTATTAACGAGGAGAATGTAGCAGTTGGCGGTAAATTACCTTCCGAAAGAGAATTGGCTGAACGTTTGCAAGTTGGAAGGTCAACTGTAAGGGAAGCACTTAGAAGTTTAGAACTACTTGGGTTAATTGAAACAAGAAGAGGGGAAGGAACTTTTCTTTCTGATTATCGTAAACATCAACTAGTTGAATTATTATCTACGTTTATCTTACAAGAATCAAAATCTAAAGAAGATGTACACAAGACAAGAGAAACTTTAGAAAAAGAAGCAGTTCGAACCATTTGTGTTTCTGATACTTTATCTAAACATTCTATTTGGGACTCATTCCTAATTAAATTAAATACTGAAGAGGTTTTACGTGAGGATATCATTCGAGAAATAATTATTATTTCCGATAATCGCCTAACTTTAAAAATATGGTTTTTATTAAAACAATTTGCTGGAGAGCCATACAAGAAACTTATGTCTTTAGAGGAAAAGGACATCTGGATCCAGCTGTTAAATAGCTTTAAAAATGGAGATGAAGTTAGTACTATAAATTTATACATCCAATGGCTAGCTATCATCCAATCAGAACAAATTAGTTGATAGTCATCGATACCTTGCGCTTTTCTAAAGAATAGGGGAGAGAATAATGATACGAGATATTTTTAGAAAAAATCATAATAAGAAATATGCAACTATACCAGATCAAGCGAATAAAGAAGTTCCAGAAGGAATTATGATGAAATGTCCAGAATGTAGAAAAAATGTTTTTACAAAGGACTTGATGAAAAATTTAAAAGTATGTCCTTCTTGTGATCACCATATGAAAATGACTGCTTTTGAACGAGTAGAAATCTTTTTAGATGATAATTCATTTGAAAGCATGGATGATCATTTGCAATCAGAGAATCCGCTAAATTTTCCTAGCTATACCGAAAAAATAAAGTCTGATGCTAAAAAGACGGGTATAAATGAAGCTGTTTTAACAGGCGTTGGAGAGATAGAAGGACAAAAAATAGTTGTAGCTATGATGGATTCACATTTTAGAATGGGTTCTATGGGTTCTGTAGTGGGAGAAAAAATAACAAGAGCAATAGAAAAAGCTACCATGCTACAAGTACCTTTTATTATTTTCACGGCTAGTGGTGGAGCTAGAATGCAAGAAGGTGTTTTATCGTTGATGCAAATGGCGAAAACATCCGTTGCTCTAAGAAGACATAGCGAACATGGACTATTGTATATTTCGATATTGACGCATCCTACAACAGGAGGGGTCTCCGCTAGTTTCGCCTCTGTTGGAGATATAAATCTAGCAGAACCAAAAGCTTTAATTGGATTTGCAGGGCGCCGAGTTATTGAACAAACAGTTCGTGAAAAACTACCTGAGAATTTTCAAACGGCTGAATTTTTATTGGATCATGGCCAGCTAGATGCGGTCATTCACAGAAAAGATATGCGTTCAACTGTAGCTTCTCTAGTGAAAATGCATGTACAAAAGGAGGTTACATCATGGTAAAAGCATTACCATTTGAAGAGCCTATTGTTCAACTAAAATTAAAAATTGATGAATTAAAAGAGTATACCCAAAACACAGAAATAGATATGACTGAAGAGATAGAAAAACTTGAAGAGAGATTAGAAAAACTAGAACAAGATATTTATGAAAATATGCAGCCTTGGGACCGTGTTCAAGTTGCTCGCCATCCTAGCAGACCAACTACAAGAGATTATATTAAATCTATAATTACAGACTTTATAGAGCTCCATGGAGATCGACTATTTGGTGATGACGCTGCAATTATCGGTGGCATAGGGCAATTAGAAGGAAAATCTCTAACAATTATTGGTCATCAAAGAGGTCTTGATACGAAAGAAAACATTAAACGAAATTTCGGAATGCCACATCCTGAAGGCTATCGGAAAGCACTTCGCTTAATGAAACAAGCGGAAAAATTTAACCGCCCGATCGTCTGTTTTATAGATACCAAAGGAGCTTACCCTGGTAAAGCTGCGGAAGAAAGAGGGCAAAGTGAAGCTATTGCTAGAAACTTAGTAGAAATGGCTGGACTTAAAGTACCTGTAATTAGTGTAGTAATTGGAGAAGGTGGAAGTGGTGGGGCACTAGCACTTGGGGTTGCAAATCATATTCATATGCTAGAGAACTCTACATATTCTGTTATTTCACCGGAAGGAGCAGCCTCTATACTTTGGAAAGACGCGTCTCTTTCTAAACAAGCTGCTGAAGCAATGAAAATCACAGCACCAGATTTAAAAGAAATGAAGATCATTGATGAAGTTATCAAAGAGGTGCATGGTGGTGCACATCGTGATCCTGAAAAACAGGCTACTTATTTGAAGGAAGCATTGATTAAATCGCTACAACAATTAACTAAATTAACCGCAGAAGAGTTAGTTGAGGATAGATATAATAAATTTAAAAATATTGGAGTTTTTAGTGAGTAAAATGCGTCTTTTATGGCGCATTTTTTTTTATGCTAATTCGTGTTAAGCTAAGATTATTAAATACATAGTGGAGGGATCATTGTGAAGCGTATCGGCGTATTGACAAGTGGGGGAGATGCTCCAGGCATGAATGCTGCAATTCGTGCAGTAGTGAGAAAAGCAATATATGAAGGTTTAGAAGTAGTAGGTATTTTTCATGGTTATCAGGGGTTGATCGATGGAAAAATGGAACTTTTAGATTTAGGTTCAGTTGGTGATATTATTCAGCGAGGAGGAACCAAACTTTATTCTGCACGTTGTCCTGAATTTAGAACTGAAGAAGGTCAACTAAAAGCAATGGAACAATTGAAAGTAAATGGAATTGAAGGCTTAGTAGTTATTGGCGGAGATGGTTCATATAGAGGTTCCATGAATTTAACTAAAAATGGCTTTCCCTGTGTGGGAATTCCAGGAACTATTGACAATGATATACCAGGAACAGATTATACACTTGGATTTGATACAGCTTTAAATACAGTTATTGAGTGTATTGATAAAATTAGAGATACAGCAACATCGCATGACCGTACATTTATCGTTGAAGTCATGGGGAGAGATGCAGGAGATTTGGCTTTGTGGGCAGGTCTTGCTGGTGGTGCCGAAACAATTATTATTCCAGAAGTTGACTATAATATGGACGAAGTTGTAGAAAGATTGGAAAGTGGATCTGCTCGTGGTAAAAAGCATAGTATCATCATAGTTGCTGAAGGGGTAATGAGTGGTTCTGAATTTGCCACTCAATTAATGGAAAAAGCAAAAATTGAAACTCGTGTCTCCGTTTTAGGGCATATTCAACGTGGTGGTTCTCCTACTGGAAGAGATCGTGTATTGGCGAGTTTGTTTGGAGCGAAAGCGGTGGAAGTATTGCTGGCAGGCCAAGGAGGTCGTGCGGTTGGCATACAGAATCATCTAGTGGTAGACTATGATATGAATGAAGCTTTTGAGAAGAGTGAAGCTTTTGATTCATTAATGTATCAATTATCAAAGGAATTATCTATCTAAAGTATAATCTTCTTTAAAGAAAGGACTTGAATATGAGAAAAACTAAAATAGTTTGTACTATTGGACCAGCTAGTGAATCAGAAGAAATGTTAAAACAATTAATCGAAGCAGGTATGAATGTTGCTCGTCTAAATTTCTCGCATGGCAGCCATGAAGAGCATGCAGCTAGAATCCAAAAGATAAGAGAAGTTTCAATCAAAGCAGGTAAAATTGTTGGGATTTTACTTGATACAAAAGGACCTGAAATAAGAACACATAAAATGGAGAACGATGCCATAGATTTAGTTTCAGGTCAAACAATTGAGATTTCCATGACTGAAGTATTAGGAAACAAAGAACGTTTTTCGATTACATATGAAAAATTAATCGAGGATGTTCAAGTTGGCTCTATTATTTTACTCGATGACGGATTAATTGAATTAATCGTTACTAAAATAGAAGTGAATGAGGGGATTATTACTACATTTGTTCAAAATGCTGGAACCCTCAAAAATAACAAAGGTGTAAATGTTCCTGGAGTATCTGTACAATTGCCAGGAATTACAGAAAAAGATGCAAAAGACATCTTATTTGGAATCGAGCAAGGTGTCGATTTTATCGCGGCATCATTTGTTCGTCGTTCAAAAGATGTATTAGAAATAAGAGAGTTACTAGAGAAAAATAATGGTTCACATATTCAAATTATCCCTAAGATTGAAAATCAAGAAGGGGTAGACAATATTGATGAAATTATTCAAGTTGCAGATGGCTTAATGGTTGCAAGGGGCGATCTTGGAGTAGAAATTCCAGCAGAAGAGGTTCCTTTAGTTCAAAAGAGTCTTATTCAAAAATGTAATGATGCAGGTAAGCCAGTTATTACTGCTACTCAAATGTTAGATTCTATGCAACGTAATCCAAGACCTACTAGAGCAGAAGCAAGTGACGTAGCAAACGCTATATTAGATGGCACTGATGCGATTATGCTTTCGGGTGAAACAGCGGCAGGCTTATACCCAGTAGAATCGGTTCAAACAATGGATAAAATAGCTAAAAGAACAGAAAATGCAATTGACTATCGTTCTATTGTGACTAAACTAAGTAAGGGACGAGAAGTAAACTTAACGGATGCAATCGGACAAGCAGTTGCGCATACTGCTATTAACTTAAAAGTAAAGGCAGTTATTGCACCAACTGAAAGTGGACATACAGCTAAGATGATTTCAAAGTTTAGACCAGGTGTCCCTATTATTGCGGTAACTTCGTCTTCTTTGCCTTCTAGAAAGCTTACATTAGTTTGGGGCGTATATCCGATAGTTGGTAAAAAAGCATATTCAACTGATGAGGTATTAGAGGTTGCAGTGGAAGAAAGCATTCTCCATCACTATGTAACGCATGGTGACTTAGTAGTAATTACTGCTGGTGTTCCTGTGGGAGAAGCAGGAACAACTAACTTGATGAAAGTACATGTTATTGGAGACATGGTTGCCAAAGGACAGGGCATTGGCAAACTAACTGCTTATGGAAAAGCGGTTGTTGTTAACAACTCAAGAGAGTTATTAGGTCAAGACACTTCCAATAGTATTATAGTAACGATTGGTTCTGATCGTGAAATGATGCCTGCAATAGAAAAATGCAAAGGACTTATTACAGAAGAAGGTGGCTTAACTAGTCATGCAGCTGTAGTTGGTTTAAGCTTAGGAATTCCTGTAATAGTTGGAGTTAATAATGCAACAAAATTAATTAAAAATGGACAAGAGCTTACGATGGACGCTGAAAGTGGAGTTATTTATCACGGGAAAGCAAGTATCATTTAATATCAGATAGTTTAAGTGATAACATTGAAATTTAAATTAAGTCTTTGAATTATTAAAAATTGCCTCACCTGTATTGGTGGGGCAATCATTCTATACAGTAGGTGAATATATGAAATGGATTATTGGATTGCTCATTGTCATTCCAGCAATAGAATTATATATATTACTATTGTCTGGTAAATCAATTGGAGTAGGTTTTACAATTCTACTAATATTAGCTACAGGGATTGTTGGTGCTTTTTTAGCAAAAAGACAAGGGATTAAAGCATACCGTGAAGTATCAGATAGTATTAAAAATCGTCAGGCACCGGGAGAAGCTGCTATTAATGGGCTTTGTGTATTTGTTGGTTCTATTTTAGTGATCCTGCCTGGTTTTATTTCGGACATTCTTGGTTTTTTACTTTTAATCGGTCCAACAAGAAAATTATTTAAACCATTTATTTATAAATGGATTAGAAAAAAAATGAAAAACGGTCAAGTAATAGTTATGAAGTCCTCGTGAGACCACTCCATCTATTTGCAAGCAAATAAATAAAGGGACTAAATAAAATTCCGATAAACCCAAATATTAAAATGGCTGCCGCACTTAGAAAGAATACGTGGACAGCCTTTATTTGCATAGAGGAAGACCATAACATGGACTCTACAATATGCCTTGTTAACTGGACAAATAAATACAAAAGTAAAATAATGAGCCCAATCGTATGTTGTTCCAATAAGAAAAAGTAAATACTAAGAGGTATTAAAATTAAGCCAATACCTAAAAATGGAAGACTATCAACCAAAGAAACAAGAAAGGCATATTTAAATGGTTGTTGAAATCCTAATATAACAAAGCCAATTGATAAAAGGGAGAAAGTTAGCAAATACAGCTTAATCCCCACAGAAATAAAATTATTCATTACCCCTGAAATCTTCATTAATGCCTTTTCACATATTCCTCTAGCCTTTTTTGGAAAATAAACTAAAAACCAATGACGATCCTTCACAGATTCATGCAATGAAAAAAATAATGCGATACTAAAAAGAAACAGTTCAAAAAAATAAGAAGGCAAATGAGTGAAATAGATTAAGAGCTCATTCATAAATTTGTTTAACAAAGTTTGAAATTTTCCTTCAAACATTAGAAAGATCGGATGTTTTTGTATTTCCACAACTGGTAGTTTCACAATATACTCATGAATTAGTGGAATAAGATCAATGAGTGTTTGTACCAAATATAAAATTAACAATATACAGCCAGACAAAATTAATGCTTCTGTTAAAAATACGCTTAACATAATTGGAAGTTTAAACTTTTTGAAAAAGAAGTTAGTTATTGGAAATAAAAAATAACCAAATATAATTGCTATAGTTAGTGGATAAGCAACGAAAGAAATAAGTATAATTATTCCAATTGGAGCCCATTTTCCAAAAAAATCTTCCTTATTTATTTGCAAACCAATCATTTTCATCCAATCTTTTCAAATATTTAGTAGATAAGTAATTATTTTTTTGATTATTTTAAGCGTTTTCATTCACAAAATAGCTAAACTTGATTATAATGAATTAGTAAGTATTGATAAGATACATATTCTAATCAGATAAATTTTTGTCATTATTTTAGGTGATAATATATTTAATCTGAACAAGAGGGAGAGATTAATATGACAACTACTCGTGGATTAGAAGGAGTTGTAGCAACGCAGTCTGCCATCAGTTCTATTATTGATGACACACTAACATACGTTGGCTATGATATTGATGATTTAGCAGTTAATGCGAGCTTTGAAGAGGTAGTTTTCCTACTTTGGAATAAACGCCTTCCTAAAGCAAATGAATTAGAAGATTTAAAACAACAACTGGCTAATAATATGGCTGTTCCTCAAGAAGTACTTGACTATTTCAAAACTTTTCCAATATCAAAAGTTCACCCAATGACGGCTATTAGAACAGCCGTATCTATGCTAGCATTATATGATGATGCTGCTGAGGATATGTCCGAAGAGGCGAACTACCTAAAAGCAATTCAACTTCAAGCAAAACTTCCAACATTAGTTACAGCATTCTCTCGTGTACGCAAAGGACTTGATCCTATTGCTCCAAAAACAGACTTAGGTTATGCTGCAAACTTCTTGTACATGCTATCTGGAAACCTTCCAGACGATATCGAAGTGGAAGCATTCAATAAAGCATTAGTACTTCATGCTGATCATGAACTAAATGCATCTACATTTACAGCACGCGTATGTGTTGCAACACTTTCAGATATTTATTCAGGTGTGGTAGCAGCTATCGGAGCTTTAAAAGGACCATTACATGGTGGAGCAAACGAACAAGTTATGAAAATGTTAACAGAAATCGGTTCTGTTGATAATGTAGAAAAAGTTATTGGTACTAAACTAGACAACAAAGAAAAAATTATGGGATTTGGTCACCGTGTATATAGAAAAGGTGATCCACGTGCAAAACATTTACGTGAAATGTCTAAAAAATTAACTGCTCTTCGTGGAGAGTCAAAATGGTATGACATGTCTGTAAAAATTGAAGAAATCGTTACTGGCCAAAAGAATTTACCACCTAACGTAGATTTCTATTCAGCATCTGTATACCATTCTCTTAACATCGATCACGATTTGTTCACACCGATTTTTGCTGTATCTCGTGTATCTGGTTGGACTGCTCATATTTTAGAACAATATTCAGATAACCGCCTTATTCGCCCTCGTGCAGAATATGTTGGACCTGGAATGCAAAAATATATTCCAATAGATGAAAGATAATAAGAGACATGATAAAATTAGGGCTGAACACATTTGTGTTTATAGCCCTATGATTATGATAGTGGGAGGAAAATTTAAATGACAACAGGTAAAATTACAGTAGAAAACGGTGTACTTAACGTACCAAACACAGCAATTATCCCTTTTATTGAAGGTGACGGAACAGGTCCAGATATTTGGGCTGCAGCATCACGTGTTCTAGAATCGGCTGTTGAAAAAGCATACAATGGCGAGAAAAAAATTGAGTGGAAAGAGGTTCTTGCTGGTCAAAAAGCATTCGATCAAACTGGTGAATGGTTACCTCAAGAAACTTTAGATGTCATCAATGAGTATTTAATCGCTATCAAAGGACCACTTACTACACCAATAGGTGGTGGTATTCGTTCATTAAACGTAGCTTTACGTCAAGAACTAGATTTATATACTTGCCTTCGTCCTGTTCGTTATTTTACTGGAGTACCTTCTCCAGTTAAACGCCCTGAAGATACAGATATGGTAATCTTCCGTGAAAACACAGAAGATATTTATGCTGGTATCGAGTATGCAAAAGGAACTGAAAATGCAAAAAAACTAATTGACTTTTTGCAAACAGAATTTGGTGTTAAAAATATTCGTTTCCCTGAGACTTCAGGTATTGGAATCAAACCTATTTCTGAAGAAGGAACAAAACGTTTAGTTCGCTCTGCATTAAACTATATCATTAAAGAAGGTCGTACTTCTTTAACATTAGTGCACAAAGGGAACATTATGAAGTTCACAGAAGGTGCTTTTAAAAACTGGGGTTACGAAGTTGCTGAACAAGAATTCGGCGATAAAGTATTCACTTGGAATCAATACGATAAAATAAAAGAAGAGCAAGGGACAGAAGCTGCTGACAAAGCACAATCTGATGCACTTGCATCTGGTAAAATTTTAGTGAAGGATTCTATTGCGGATATCTTCTTACAACAGATTTTAACTCGTCCAAAAGAATTTGATGTAGTTGCAACAATGAACTTAAATGGTGATTATATTTCTGATGCGCTTGCTGCTCAAGTTGGTGGTATCGGTATCGCTCCAGGTGCTAATATTAACTATGTAACTGGACATGCTATTTTCGAAGCAACTCACGGAACTGCTCCTAAATATGCAGGTTTAGATAAAGTTAACCCATCATCTGTAATTCTTTCAGGTGTGTTAATGCTTGAACATTTAGGCTGGAATGAAGCTGCAAAACTAATCATGGATTCAATGGAAAATACAATTGCTTCTAAAGTAGTTACTTATGACTTTGCTCGTTTAATGGACGGAGCAACTGAAGTAAAATGTTCTGAATTCGCAGATGAACTCATCAAAAATATGTAAGACTGGGTCTACCAGGGAAGGAATTTACTTCCCTTTACATATGAATAAAAGGAGAGTTTTAAAATGACATTAAAACGAAATAAAATCTCAGTTATCGGTGGCGGCTTCACAGGTGCTACAACAGCCTTCTTACTTGCTCAAAAAGAACTCGGAGATATTGTTTTAGTTGACATTCCTCAAGCTGAAAACCCTACTAAAGGGAAAGCTCTAGATATGGCTGAAGCTGCTCCAGTTCAAGGTTTTGATGCTAAAATTATTGGTACTTCAAATTATGAAGATACTAAAGACTCTGACTTAGTAATTATTACAGCTGGTATTGCACGTAAACCAGGCATGAGTCGTGATGATTTAGTTCAAACAAACCAAAAGGTAATGAAAGCCGTAACAGGTGAGATTGTTAAATATTCTCCTAATACAACGATTATTGTACTAACAAACCCAGTAGATGCAATGACTTATACAGTATATAAAGAGTCAGGTCTTCCAAAAGAACGTGTAATTGGGCAATCTGGTGTACTAGATACAGCACGTTTCCGTACATTTGTAGCAGAAGAATTAAATCTTTCTGTTAAAGATGTAACAGGTTTCGTTCTTGGTGGACATGGCGATGATATGGTTCCTTTAGTAAGATATTCTTATGCTGGTGGCATTCCGTTAGAAACATTAATCGATGCTGCTCGTTTAGAAGAAATCGTTGATCGTACTCGTAAAGGTGGAGCTGAAATCGTAAATCTTCTTGGTAATGGTTCTGCTTACTACGCTCCAGCTGCTTCAATAGTAGAAATGGCTGAGGCAATTCTGAAAGACCAAAAACGTGTATTACCATCAATTGCTTATCTTGAAGGCGAATATGGTATGGACGGAATTTACCTAGGCGTACCAACTGTATTAGGTGCAGGTGGTATTGAAAAAATTATCGAACTAGAATTAACTGATGATGAAAAAGAATTATTAAATAAATCAGCTGAATCAGTTAAAGCTGTTATGAAAGTTTTAGCTTAATAGAGTTATAAAAAAAATCGAGTAGGGGAACCTACTCGATTTTTTTATGCGGTAAAAAATATTTGCATACCACTTTGATTCTCTTCGTTTTCGAAATTTACATAAATAGATGGTTTGATAATTGGTTATCATATTTGATAGGAAATTACTTATAAAAATTGTATCTTAGGTATTAAATGAACAAGGCAAATTTAATAGCCCTATAGAAGGTATTATTACAATAGTGGATGTTATGTTATTTGCAGATTTAAGAAGAAAAAATAATAAACACACACCTAATAGAATGAAAAATAGCGACCAAAATTGAATCTTTGGGAGCTTACAAAATAAATAGGACAGCATCTATTATCTCATTATTCAAACAAATATAAACAAGTTTCCAAAAGTTGCAGGAGGGCGACGGACAGACGATTGCCATCAAATTACCAAAAAGGAAGAGGAGTGACGTGACCACTGTCACGACCCCCCTCTCCTAAAAATCACTCGGTAATGTAATAGCGACAGTCCTGTCTACAGCACTCCGGAAACAATTGTAACTTGTCTAACTATTAAAAATAACGACGGTTTTCTTATTATTTTGTAAAGGATACCCTAGTTATCAGTTCCTTTACTTCTAATACATAGCGGCGCTTGCGCTTATCTTGTACTTATTGTTAAGATAGAGGTAGAATACGGAATGGGGGAAGATAGATTGTTGTTAGGGAAAACGCGCAAAATAGGTAGAAGAATAGAAGAAATCTCTATTGGTGACAAATTAACTATTACTGAAAAGATGGATGATAAAGATTTGCTTTTATATTTAGGGTTAACAAATGATAGCAATCCATTATATATACAGCATGATTTTGCATCTAAATCAGTGTATGAGAAACCAATTGTTCCGCCAATTATGTTAACAGGAGTAATTACTTCTGCAATTTCCAAATACTTACCTGGGCCAGGTTCTTATTTAAAAAGACAATCATTAAACTTTCCTACACCAACCTATCATTATTCTGTTATTGATTTTACTTTTGAAGTTAAAGAAATACATATGAATACAAACGAAATAGTAATTCAAGTAATTGCTCAAAATGAGGATGAACAAATAGTTGTGGAAGGGACTTTTCATGTTTCTCCACCACTCTTGGTCGATTGATTTGGAATGGGGGTTTCAAATCAACTTGGAGGCGAAAAAATGAAAAGAGTATTAGTTGTCGATGATGAAAGTTCAATCGTTACATTATTAAAATATAATCTTGAAGAAGCAGGTTTTGAAGTAATTACAGCGATGGATGGCAAAGAGGGCTTAAATCTTGCTATAAATGAAAATCCCGATGTTATTGTGTTAGACTGGATGCTACCATATATGGATGGTATGGAAATCTGTAAAGAACTTCGCATTAAAAAAATTCAAACACCTATTATCATGCTTACAGCAAAAGATGAAGAATTTGATAAAGTGCTTGGATTAGAATTAGGTGCCGACGACTATATGACGAAACCATTTAGTCCAAGAGAAGTAACGGCACGTGTAAAAGCTATGATTCGACGTTCCGGAATGGCTAGTGATGTAGTGAATACGGAGTCTAAACCTTCCGAGGAATCATATGTTTTTGGTCCATTACAAGTTTTTCCTGAAAGATTTGAGGTTTTATTAAGTAATGAACCAATTGAATTCACACCGAAGGAATTTGAGTTGCTTGTGTATTTAATTGAAAACAAAAATAGAGTCTTAACTCGTGATCAACTTTTAAGTGCAGTTTGGAATTATGATTTTGCAGGAGATACTCGTATTGTGGATGTTCATATTAGTCATTTAAGAGACAAAATTGAGGAAAATAGTAGAAAGCCAATTTATATTAAAACAATAAGAGGTCTTGGGTATAAATTTGAGGAGCCAAAGACTAAATGAAAACCTTTCAGTCACGAATTTTGCGAACTTATTCTATATTAATTGGGGTAATCTTAGCTGGACTAGGCATTGTACTTGGTCAGCTTTTTCCTATTTTCGTGGACCATTCTGCAAATAAGATGGTGGACTCAAGAGTTGAGTCTGTTTCAACTTATTTAGAAACAACAGAACTAACAAAAGAAGAACAAATGAAAATTAATCAGATGATTACTTCAGATTTCAAGGGGCATGAGAATTTAGTTGAGGATCATTCGCTTTGGCTATTTTTGTTCTTTACTTTACTTGCAGCGTTTCTACTTGCATTATTTCTTGGCGCAAGTATTTTTAAAAAATATGCGCAACCAATTGACCATTTGACAGAGACCGCAATGGAACTTGCTCGAGGTAACTATCGAATTAGAGCTTTCGAGGATGACTTTTCTGGTATGTCGAAATTAAGTAATTCTCTCAATATTCTCGCACGAAATCTACATGATATTTCAGTTATGCGGGAAACAGAGAAAGAACGATTAAAAACCTTAATTGAAAATATGGGCAGTGCATTAATTATGATTGATCGGAATGGATTAATTACTATAGTTAATCGCTCATTTTTACAACAATTACAAATATCGATAGAAAATGTAGATGGTAAACTTTTTCGTAAAATTGGCTTGCCTGAAAAAATAGAAGATTTTATAGACAAGCTATTTTTGACTGAGTCTTCGAGTCGTGAACAAATTCAAATCAAACGTGGTCTTCACACCTATTACATGGATGCGTATGGTGCTCCTGTAATAGGAGAACATGGTAGATGGCTTGGGATTGTCGTTGTTATGCATGACATTACAGAGCTTATTAAATTGGAACAAATACGCAAAGATTTTGTTGCCAATGTTTCACATGAATTAAAGACACCAGTTACATCTATCAAAGGATTCTCTGAGACTTTATTGTTTGGAGCATACAAAAATGAGGAAACATTACTTTCTTTTCTAGAAATTATTCATAAAGAAAGTAATCGACTACAAATGTTAATTAATGATTTATTGGATTTATCTAAAGTAGAGCAAGTTGGTTATGAAGTATCCTTAAAGAAAGTCAGACTAACTGATATTTTAGAGCGAGGTCTTGAAATGACCTCACATTTAGTAGAAGAAAAAAATATGGAAATTGAAACGACAGTAGATGATTCTGTCCATGTTTTAGGAGATATGAATCGTCTTATACAAATTATGATGAATTTACTTGCTAATGCGATTACTTATTCTCCAGAGAATACTACGGTTCATGTGAATATTTTCAAAAATGAGCAGTATGGGATCTTTCAAATACAAGATGAAGGAATAGGTATAAGCAAGTCAGAGATAAATAGAATCTTTGAACGTTTTTATCGAGTGGATCGTGCTCGAAGTAGAAATTCGGGTGGGACAGGTCTAGGACTAGCAATAGTTAAGCATCTCGTGGAAGCACATCATGGATTAATAAAAGTAGAGAGTGAAGTAGGAGAAGGTACAACCTTTACTGTATATATTCCTATTGCTAAAAGTTAACGGAGGTTTTTATGAACAATCAACCCTTTATTCCAATTATTATCGGTACAGACATAAACGCATATAACATGGCAATTTCATTCCATGAAGAATACAATATAAAGCCAATTTTAGTAGGTAAGGAAGAAATGTCATTTACTAAGTGGAGCAATATGATTGAACATACTGAAATTCACTATAATCTTTGGGACAAATCAGCTTTTGTGGAAGTTTTGACTCAAGTTGCAAAAAAGTATAATACACCAGGAAAACAGTTGTTACTCATTGGAACGAACGATTTCTATGTGCGCTTGATTATTGAAAATGCAGACGCATTGAAAGAGATGTATGTCTTTAACTACATGTCAGAAGAACTGATGAATAATCTTCTTGTTAAGTCCAATTTTTATAAGCTTTGTGAAGAGCATGGAATTGATACTCCAAAAACATATTATTATTCATGTGCAAAAAAGGAAGCGTTCACAGAAGAAGTATTATTTCCTTTAATTATCAAACCAAGTAATGGAGTTATGTATTACAAGAACAAATTTGAAGGTCAACAAAAGGTATATAGAGTTGAAAATAGAGATGAACTCAATACCGTTATTAATCAAGTTAATGCTAGTGGATATGAAGAGGATCTAATCATTCAGGATTACATTCCTGGGGATGATACGTATATGTGGGATTCCGTTTTTTATATGAGTTCGAAAGGGAAGGCTCAATTAAGTACCTTTGCACAGGTTGTACTTCAAGAACACACAGTTACTGCAATTGGTAACTATACAGCTCTTATTACAAGATATAATGAAGAAATGATGAAAAAACTGCAATACTTCTTAGAAGCAGTTGGTTATGTTGGATTTGCAAACTTTGACTTAAAATATGATGAACGTGATGGTAAGTTTAAAGTATTTGAAGTGAATATTAGACAAGGTCGTTCGAGCTACTATACTACAGCTCTTGGTCATAATATGGCTCGCTATTTTGTTGATGACGTCATCAATAACAAAGAAAAGCCTTTAACATTATTGAATGAACATTATTTATTTACCGTTGTGCCTAAAATAGTTTTGAGAAAATTTGTTGAAAACAAAGAGATTCAAAAAGAGGTAGAGCAGTTACTGAGAGAAGGTAAATGGGGAAATCCATTGTTTTATAAGAAGGATACTCATTTTACACGTAAGTTATTTTTACTTGCAAGGCAGTTTAATTATTATAAAAAGTATAAAAATAATAATTGGTAAACGAAAATTTACAGTATATTCACAATCTATTTACAATCGTCTGCTACATTTAAATAGACCCCTTTTCCAAATGATTGACCTAAAAAAAGCTAGCCTAGTGCTAGCTTTTTTTATTGTGTATGAAAGTATAAACTTAGTTACTCCATAAACATATTTTTTGATGAGAGGGAAGTACTAGCTTACTTCCCGCTCATTTTTTTGACTTGCTAACTTTCGTTTCGACCAAGGAGAACCACTTTGCGTTTTTATTTTTGAAACTTTCTACACTGTTGTTCCGTAAATGAGTTATACATAGAAAGGGGAAATGATATGAGTACAAAAAGATTAGTTTCTATTATTCTAGTTTTATTTATTGGAATCATTTTATTATCAGCTATATTTACATCTTGGTATACAGTAGATGAATCAGAACAAGCAATCGTTATAACATTTGGGGAGGCGAGTGATCCTATTACAGAATCAGGTCTTAAATTTAAGATGCCGTGGCCTATTCAAAAAGTTGAAAAATTATCAAAGGAAACATTTAGCCTTCAATTTGGTTATAAGCAAACACCTGATGGAGAGGTAACATCTTTTGATAAGGATACAAAAATGATTACTGGAGATGACAATATCGTATTAACCGATTTAGTCGTCCAGTGGAAAATTACCGATCCGAGATCTTATTTATTCAACTCTGAAAGTCCACAAGATCTTTTACATGATGCAACATCTGCCTCTATTCGTTCAGTAATTGGTAACTCTAAAATTGACGATGCTTTAACTTCAGGAAAAGCACAAATCGAAGCAGATACAATTGAATTGCTTAGCTCTTTAATAGAAAAATATGATATTGGTATTACTGTATTAACCGTAAAGTTACAAGATGTTGAGCTCCCAAATGCTGAAGTTCGCTCAGCATTTACAGCTGTTACTGATGCAGAAGAAACAAAAAACACAAAGGTAAACCAGGCAGAGAAATACGAAAATCAACAAATGAGTGAAGCAGTCGGGGAAAAGGATGCAATTATATCCAATGCAAATGGACATAAAACTGCCCGTATCGAGCAAGCGCGTGGAGATGTAGCATTATTCGATAAATTATACGCAGAATATCAAAACAATAAAGAGATTACAAAACAACGTATTGTAATGGAGACGCTTGAAGCTGTTCTTCCAAATGCAAAAATTTATATAATGAACGATGAAGGCGGTACGATGAAGTATTTACCACTTCAATCGTTAGAACCGACTAAGCAAACACCTCCGCCAACAACAGATACGGAAAACAAAACAGAGGAAGGGAGCGGGCAATAATGGCAGATAATAATAATCCATTCTCAAATTTAGAAGCTAAATTTAAGGCAATGGAAAATAAACCGAAGAAAGAAAAAGCGCCTAAACAAGAAAAGACGCCGATTGATTATAAAAAATATACGAAGCCTTTTATAGCTATTTTCGTATTGTTTGTCGTTTTAGTCATAGCTCTTGCCAATGTATATGTTGTAAAGGAAGGCGAATATAAAGTAATTCGTCAGTTTGGTGAAATAAAAGATGTTAAAGACACTCCTGGAATCAATATGAAAATACCATTTATACAAAGCGTAACAACTGTTCCTAAGTATCAAATGAACTATAAACTTTCGGAAGCAGAAATCAACACAAAAGATAAGCGTCGTATTATTATTGATAATTACGCGGTATGGCGAGTAGTAAATGCAAAAGAAATGATCACGAGTGCAGGTAGCTTAGTAAACGCAGGCTCTCGTATGGAAGAGTTTATTTACTCAGTAGTTCGGTCAGAGCTTGGTCAGTTAGAATATAGTGAAATCATCAATGATGAAAATTCATCTCGAGGAAGTTTA
This sequence comes from Psychrobacillus mangrovi, assembly GCF_037104765.1. Lineage (NCBI taxonomy): Bacteria > Bacillati > Bacillota > Bacilli > Caryophanales > Bacillaceae > Psychrobacillus > Psychrobacillus mangrovi. The sequence goes on from NZ_JBAWSY010000003.1 coordinate 134,755, forward strand.
AATGACCGAATAACAACAAATGTAAATGAACTACTTAAAAAAGATAGTTATGGTATTGAAGTTGTCGATGTTCGTATTAAACGTACAGATTTGCCAGAAGAAAATGAGCAGTCCGTGTATAATGAAATGATTTCGGAAAGACAAAGTATTGCACAAAAGTACTTATCTACCGGTGATGCTGATAAACGCCGTATTGAAGCTGAAACAGATCGTGAAGTAAGAGCAATGTTAGCAACTGCTAAAAAAGAAGCTGCAATTATTCAAGCTGAAGGTGAAGCAGAAGCGGCAAAAATATACAACCAATCATTTTCTAAAGATCCTGAGTTCTACTCTCTTTATAGAACACTAGAATCATACAAAAAAACTATTGGAGAAGACACGATGATCATTATTCCATCCGATTCGCCATATGCGCAAATTCTTTCAGGCTACTTAGAGTAGTATAAATCGTCATTCCCCTACTTGCATGGTAAGATATAGGGAATGGCGGTTTATTTATTATGTTCAGTTTCACACGTCAAGAATCATTTTCATGAATGCTTCATTGATGGTTTTGATAGAAGACGTAAAATCAACTGTGGCATATAAAATTAGAAGGAGTGAACTTTATGACATCCGAAAAAATTCTTTTATTAGATGGAAATAGTCTCGCATACCGAGCTTTCTTTGCGTTACCATTATTGTCTAATGAACATGGTATTCATACAAATGCAGTTTATGGTTTTACATTAATGCTACAAAAAATAATGGAAGAAGAAAATCCTACACATATGCTCGTTGCTTTTGATGCTGGGAAAACAACATTCAGACATTCAACTTTTGGAGAATATAAAGGTGGTAGACAAAAGACTCCACCAGAACTTTCTGAGCAATTCCCATATGTTCGTAAGCTAATTGATGCATACGGAATTAAAAGATACGAGCTTGAAATGTACGAAGCAGATGATATTATTGGTACTCTTTGCAAACAAGCGGACGAAAAGGGACAACAAGTAATTGTTGTATCCGGAGATAAAGACTTAACGCAACTTGCAACGGAAAATACGACTGTGTATATCACTCGAAAAGGTATAACTGATATTGAAAAATATACACCAGAGCATGTAGAAGAAAAGTATGGTTTAACTCCTCTTCAAATCATCGATATGAAAGGTCTTATGGGTGATGCTTCGGATAATATACCTGGAGTACCTGGTGTAGGTGAAAAGACCGCGATTAAATTATTGAAAGAGCATGGTTCTGTAGAAAATCTATATCAAGCATTAGGTTCGGTAAGTGGTGCGAAGTTGAAAGAAAAACTAATGGCAAACGAAGAACAAGCAAAAATGAGTAAAGTACTTGCAACGATTGAAACGAATGCTCCAATCGAAGTTAATGTAGATGACTTGACATACAATGGTCCGAATATGGATGAAGTTACTTCAATTTGGAAGGAGCTATCATTTAAAACACTTCTAGAAAAGTCTGAACATGTTACAGAGGAACAAACGACTTCGGAAGTGACTTTTGAAATTTTAGATGAAGTGAAAAAGTCTATTTTAAAAGATAAAATGGCTATTCATCTCGAGATGTTTAATGAACAATACCATACAAGTGAGTTATTAGGTATAGCTCTTTACGATGGGGAACAGTCGTATTTTATTTCTGGATCTTTAGCTTTCGAATCCGCTGATTTTTGTGAATGGCTGGGAGATGAGTCGAGAAGAAAATATTTAGTAGATTCCAAAGCAGCTCAAGCGGTAAGTCGTAAACATAATGTGAGTTTGCTTGGGGCTGATTTTGATTTACTTCTGGCCGCTTATATTGTTAATCCTTCCATTTCTTCATATGATGTGTCAACAATGGCAAAAGAGTTCGGTAATTATGATGTGCTAACAGATGAAAATGTATATGGTAAAGGAGCAAAAAAAGCTACTCCTAACTTGGACAAACTTGCAGAACATGCTATTAGAAAGGCTCAAGCTGTTTGGAAGCTAAAACCTACTTTAGAAAAGAAGCTAGAAGAAAATGAGCAGTATGCTCTGTATAAAGATATTGAATTGCCGCTTGCTTCGATATTAGGAACAATGGAATCGGATGGTGTAAAGGTTGATGTTGATGTTTTAAAAGAAATGGGAGTCGATTTGAATCAAAAACTTCGTGCTATCGAAAAAGATATTTATACTTTAGCTGGACAGGAGTTTAATATTAATTCTCCAAAACAATTGGGCGTTATTTTATTCGAAAAAATTGGATTGACACCTTTAAAGAAAACAAAAACAGGATATTCGACGGCAGCAGATGTACTTGAAAAACTGGAAAGTGAACACGAAATTATTTCGCATATCCTAACTTACAGAACTTTAGGCAAGCTTCAGTCAACATATATCGAAGGCTTAACAAAGGAAATACATGGGAAAGATCAAAAGATTCATACAAGATACCAACAAGCTTTAACTACCACAGGCCGTTTAAGCTCGATAAATCCAAATCTACAAAATATTCCTATACGTTTAGAGGAAGGAAGAAAAATCAGAAAAGCATTTGTTCCTTCTCACCCAGATTGGGTTATGTTTGCAGCTGATTATTCGCAAATCGAACTCCGAGTACTTGCTCATATGTGTGAAGATGAAAAATTAGTAGATGCATTTAATCATGATATGGATATCCATACAAAAACTGCGATGGATGTATTCCATGTAGGGAAAGAAGAAGTGACGTCAGATATGCGACGTGCTGCTAAAGCGGTTAACTTTGGAATTGTATATGGAATTAGCGATTACGGTTTATCACAAAGCTTAAATATTACTCGAAAAGAAGCTGCTACTTTTATAGACCAATATCTAAACAGCTTTCCAGGTGTAAAAGATTATATGGACGATATTGTGCGCGAAGCAAAGCATAATGGATATGTGACGACTATTCTAAAAAGAAGAAGATATTTACCTGAAATCACAAGTTCTAATTTCAACCTTCGTAGTTTCGCAGAAAGAACAGCTATGAATACCCCAATTCAAGGAAGTGCAGCTGATATTATTAAAAAAGCGATGATCGATATGGCAAAACGACTAAAAGATGAAAATCTCCAAACGAAAATGTTATTGCAAGTACACGATGAACTGATTTTTGAAGCACCGAAAGAAGAAATTGCTATTCTTGAAAAAATTGTGCCAGAAGTAATGGAGGGAGCAATCAAGTTAATTGTTCCATTGAAAGTGGAATATGCTTATGGCCCATCTTGGTACGATACGAAGTAAGGAGTTTTGATATGCCAGAATTACCAGAAGTAGAAGGACTTGTACGTTCACTTAAGCCGATTGTTACTGGTAAAACGATTGAATCGGTAGAAGTTTCTAAAACTATTATTGATTCTAAAGCAAATGGAAAAGAAGCTATCTTGAAAGGGTTAGATGTGGAATCCTTTCGAGAGGCTTTACCTCATATGAAGATAGAACGAATTGATAGACGTTCTAAATATATTTATTTTCATTTACTAAAAAATGGGATTCCCTATTTACTTGTTTCACACCTTGGTATGTCTGGTGCTTGGTTTTATGTGAGAGGCTTACATGAAATTTTGGAGGATAAATTTAAGCGGCATATACATGTCATCCTGCATTTTAGTGAGGGTGACATGCTTGTATATGCAGATATTCGTCGCTTTGGAGAACTTCGTTTTTTAAATAGTGTCGAAGATTATCCGCCATTATTATTAATGGCACCTGAGCCATTTGATCAAAATGCTTTAGATCATTATTTAGAAATGAGTGCTTTGCCAAAGTATGAAAATAAGCCGATTAAAGAATTTATCATGGATGGTCATGTTGTTTCGGGTTGCGGGAATATTTACGCGACGGAAGCATTATTTCGTATGCGAATTCATCCTGGTCGTAAAGTAAAAAGAATTAGTAAAGAGCGTAAGATACAATTATTTAATGAAATTGTCAACGTTCTTTTAGATAGTATTGAAAATGGAGGAAGCAGCATTTCCGACTACCGCAAAATAAATGGGGAGTCAGGCAATATGCAGAATCGCTTACAAATGTATGGGAAAAAGACTTGTCCAAATTGTAATGCAAAAACAATGCAGAAAACGATTGGTGGAAGAACATCTACTTATTGTGGAAGATGTCAGAAGTAAAGGAGGAAGCAAATGATTATTGGGTTAACTGGTAGTATAGCTAGTGGTAAAAGTACCGTTTCCAACATGTTAAAAGAATTAGGTTATCCTATAGTTGATGCTGACCTAGTAGCTAGAGTCGTAGTAGAAAAAGGAACTAAGACACTTGAAACGATAAGAGAAGCATTTGGAGAAGAAGTTATATCAGAAGATGGAACGCTGAATCGAGAAGAATTAGGAAATATTATTTTTTCATCACCTCAAAAAAGAAAGCAATTAAATGATATTATGCATCCCGCTATCCGCGAAGAAATGCTTCGGCAAAAACATTTTTTACTTGAAAAAGGCTATGACACAATTGTAATGGATATCCCATTATTATTTGAAAGTAAGCTTCAGTCCTATGTAGATAAGATTTTAGTTGTAACGGTTACAGAAGAAACGCAGTTGAATAGACTAATGGCTCGTAATAATTATTCTTTAGAAGAAGCCACTGCAAGAATACAATCACAGTTACCTCTTTCGATTAAAGAACAGGGTGCAGATGCTGTCATCTATAATAATGGAACTCTAGAATATACGAAGGAACAACTGCAGAAAATATTGTCACTCTGGAAAAAAGAGTAGTCGGAAAATAAAAAAAATTACGGTTTTAATTTGAAGGGCTACACAATTGTGAAAATGTGTTATACTATTTAATGGTTATAAAATAAAAAGTATCACATAGTCACAGGAGGATTTTTTATGATAGCTTCAATCGCAATAAACGGATTTGGACGTATTGGTAGAATGGTGTTTCGCCAAGCAATTGTACAAGAGGACATTAATGTTGTCGCAATTAATGCAAGATACCCATTAGAAACTTTAGCGCATTTAATAAAATATGATTCTACTCATGGAACTTTTGATGGAGAAATAAGTATTGAAAATGATGCACTAATTGTTAATGGTAAGCGAGTTCAAATCGTTAATGATCGCGATCCAGCTAATTTGCCTTGGGGAAATTTAAATGTAGATATCGTGATTGAATCAACTGGAAAATTTAATGACGGTCATAAAGCATCAGCTCACCTAGAGGCTGGAGCAAAAAAAGTAATCATTACAGCTCCTGCTAAAAATGAAGATGTGACGATTGTTATGGGAGTAAATGATGACAAATTAGATTTAGCTAAACATAATATTATTTCGAATGCTAGTTGTACAACAAACTGTTTGGCACCAGTTGCAAAGGTGTTAAATGACACATTTGGAATTGAAAATGGTCTTATGACTACTGTGCATTCTTATACAAATGATCAAAACAACTTAGACAATCCACATAAAGATTTACGTCGTGCACGCGCATGTGCTCAATCAATTATTCCTACTTCAACCGGAGCAGCAAAAGCACTTACAATCGTTTTACCTGAATTAGAAGGCAAAATGCATGGAATGGCTTTGCGTGTACCAACGCCAAATGTATCTTTAGTAGATTTAGTAGTAGATTTACAGAAAGATGTGACAGCGGATGAAGTAAATGCTGCGTTTGTAAAAGCATCTGAAGGATCGATGAAGGGTATTTTAGGTTTAACAATGGAGCCTTTAGTATCCATCGATTTTAATACGACAACAAACTCCACAACGATTGATGGTTTAACAACAATGGTAATAGGAGAGCGTAAAGTAAAAGTACTTGCTTGGTATGATAACGAGTGGGGCTATTCTGCGCGTGTTGTTGATTTAACAAAAAAAGTAGCTTCTTCTCTTTAATCTTCCTTCCTCTTTCAAGGTTTCTTTGAAAGGGGATTTTTTTTCTTGCTAATTTAATTAAAACATCATATAATGAGAATCGTGTACTTCACGTGCACAGACTACTTAAAGGGTTAGGACCTCTTTGGACTAACTTTCCCCCGTGGTAGTCAACTTTGAAAATTTTAAAAAATAAATTTTATCAAAGGGGGAAACGGACATTGGAAACAATGGGACGTCACATTATTGCAGAACTATGGGAGTGCGATTTCGACAAACTTAACGATATGCCATTTATTGAGCAAACTTTTGTTGATGCAGCACTTAAGTCTGGTGCTGAAATCAGAGAAGTAGCATTTCACAAATTTGCGCCACAAGGTGTAAGTGGAGTCGTTATTATTTCCGAATCGCATTTAACAATTCACAGCTTTCCAGAGCACGGTTATGCGAGCATTGATGTGTATACATGTGGTGATTTAGATCCATCGATTGCAGCTAACTATATTGCAGATGCTCTTAATGCTGGAATACGCGAAACGATTGAAATGCCCCGTGGAATGGGTCCAGTAAATGTACCTAATCCACGTTTGACAGTTCAAGCATAATAGACTTTAGGCTGAATGAGTTAGCAGAGGAAGAGATTCCTCTGCTTTTTCGATTTTAGAGAAGAATATTGTTATAATAGATACATAAATTAATCGTAACTAATTAGGAGAGATCATATGAGATGTCCAGCTTGTCAGTTTAATGGCACGAAAGTTGTCGATTCTCGTCCTGTAGATGACAATAAAGCCATTAGACGAAGAAGAGAATGTGAAGACTGTGGATTCCGTTTTACTACATTTGAAAAAGTAGAAGAAACTCCACTAATTGTAGTGAAAAAAGATGGTTCACGAGAAGAATTTAGTCGTGAGAAAGTCTTGCGCGGATTAATACGTGCTTGTGAAAAAAGACCAGTGGCTCTAGATCAGCTAGAAGAAATTGTGTTTTCGATTGAAAAAGAATTAAGAAGAACAGGAAATTCTGAAGTGAAATCAGAAGAAGTTGGAGAAAAAGTAATGGACAAACTTTCAGAAGTTGACGAAGTTGCTTATGTTCGATTTGCTTCGGTTTATCGTCAGTTTAAAGATTTAAATGTTTTTATAGATGAACTTAAAGAAATTCTAAAGAAAAATCCGTCATTATAGTATACAAGAAAGAGTAGGTGCAATTGTGATGTTATATAAAGAGCTACAGCCAGCAGACATGTATATGATTCGCTTGCCATATTCTTTCTCTGATTATGATCGTCAATTATTAACATTGTTTTATCAACCATTAATTGGTGCGGAAGGAATAAGCCTGTATCTTACTTTATGGGCTGATGGGGAGCTTAAAAGTGAGGAACAATGGCAGCACTATCAACTTATGAACGTATTAGGGGTATCAGTCGGGAAAATATTTCAGGCAAGAATTGCTTTAGAAGCTATTGGATTACTTCGCACATGGCAAAAGACCGAAAATGAAACACGAATCTTTTATTATGAACTTGCTGCACCATTAGATGCAGAATCATTCCTAAAGGATCCTTTATTGTCCATGTTTCTATTAAACAAAATAGGGGAAAAAGCTTATAAGCGATTAAGAAGTCGTTTTATTCAATCACCTAATTGGAATGAGGGGTTTAAAGACGTTTCACGTACATTTATGGATGTATTTAAACCGTCTACCAAATCGGGTCAAGCTGTACCCTATAATGATGCTTATGAATCGAAGAGTAGGAATTCTTCTCTGCCGTTTTACTTTGAAGAATTTGATTTTGCTTTACTACAAGATGGTCTGTCAGAGCAACTTGTCCCTAAATCAGCCTTAACAATTGAAGCGAAAGAAGTAATCGCCAAGTTAGCTTTTCTGTATAATCTCAGTCCAATTGAAATGCAAAAAGTGGTAATTCTAGCATTAGATGATGATTTGCATTTATCAGATGCTAGATTAAAAAAAGCGTGTGCTGATTACTATAAACTAACTGTATCAAAAAAGGCGCCTATCATTCAAAATATTACTAAGACTAAAAAAAGTGTAAATGAAAATAAAAAGCCTTTAACAAAAGAGGAAGAACTTATTCATTATTTAGAAAGTACTGCACCAGTTACTGTGTTAAAAGATATTGCAAATGGGAAAGAACCTATTCTTGCTGATGTTCAATTAGCAAACCATTTAGTATCTCATTACAATATGCCGATAGGGGTAGTAAATGTATTGTTGCAATATGTTTTACTGAGAACAGATATGAAATTAACTAAGAATTACGCAGAGAAAATAGCATCTCATTGGATGCGAAAAGATGTTAAAACAGCAAAAGAAGCAATGGAATTAGCTAGAAATGAACATCAACAATATTTAAAATGGAAAAATGAAGGATCCAAGCAAAAGTCCTATACGAAAAAACCGACAAGAGAAGAAAAGGTGCCAGATTGGTTTTACAAAAAAGACGGTGAAACAAAGCAATCTGGAGATACAACGAACAATATTCAAAACATTGATGAAGAGCGAAAAAAACTATTAGCTGAATTAGGAGTAATTAAAAGGTAGGTGACATTTTATGGAACGAATTAATGAGACATTAAAAAGGGTCATTACACCAGAATTTTCTTCGAGACTTGATGAAATGAAACAAGAAGTGCTTGAGGACCCAGGTGTACAACTATTTCTAGAAGAAAACGCAGCTCAAATTTCAAAGAAAATTGTGGACCGAAGTCTAAGTAAGTTATATGAATATAAATCGCAATCACATGATTGTGGATCATGCCAATCCCTTGAAATGTGTACGAATTATATGAAAGGCTATGAACCGAGGCTAGTATTAGATCGTAATCTGATTGATTTAGAATATGTAAGATGTAAGCGTGGCGTTATTGAGGATGAACGTAAAAAAGTCACATCCATGATTGATAGCATCCATATGCCGAAAGAGGTAATGGAATCTAATTTGGCAGGTGTTGATCTGGAGGATGGTAGTAGAGTAGTTGCAGTTCGGGCGGCGAAAGACTTTTTAAACGAATGGGAACGAACTAGTGTTTTACCGAAAAAGGGACTATATATACACGGTCAATTCGGTGTAGGTAAATCTTATTTACTTGGAGCCCTTGCAAATGAATTGGCAGCTAGACATATCCATTCGGTAGTTGTTTACGTTCCAGAGTTTTTCCGTGAAATGAAACAAGCGATTCAAGATCATTCACTTGCTGAAAAAATTGAATTCGTAAAACGTGCTCCCGTTTTAATGCTTGATGATATTGGAGCAGAGACAATGAGCAGTTGGACAAGAGATGAAATATTAGGAACAATCTTGCATTACCGTATGTCCGAGCAGCTTCCGACTTTTATGACATCTAATTTTAATTATGACGAATTGGAACATCATTTATCCTTCACACAGCGAGGAGAAAAAGAGGTAGTTAAAGCTGGACGAATTATGGAAAGAATCCGAGCACTTACGATTCCTATTCCTTTACAAGGAAAGAATTGGCGAGAAGAAAAATAGTTACTTGCAAATGATTTTTGAGTGGCGTATAATCTTTCTCATAAGAATAAAAAAATGCGTAGAAGAGGACAACAATCAGTTTGTACGACTTTTTAGAGAGAGAAGCCAAGGCTGCAAGCTTCTTAAGTATCGGCAATCGATTTACCACCTCTGAGCAGTAGTTGTGAATCTACATAGCAATTACCGGTGACCGGCCCGTTAGCCGATGCAGAGCTTCGTCTATTTCAATTTTAAATAGACAGAAGAAGGGTGGAACCACGATAGTACCTCGTCCCTTTTTAGGGACGGGGTTTTTTGTTGTCTTATTATCTATATTCAACTCTTCTATTTGCTACTGTAAGTTTTAAGGTAATGATCCAAAGCTTTTCTTAAATAAAAAGGAGTGTTCAAAATGGCAGATGTAATTAAATTAAAATTTCCTGATGGAGCAGTAAAGGAATTTCCAGTTTCTACAACAACAGAAGAAATCGCTCAATCTATTAGTCCAGGCTTACGTAAAAAAGCACTTGCAGGAAAGTTAAGTGGAAAGTTAGTTGATTTAAAAACTCCTATTACGGAAGATGGAGAAATCGCTATTATTACTCCAGAATCAGATGAAGCGCTTGAAATCTTACGCCATAGTACAGCTCATTTACTTGCACAGGCAGTGAAACGTTTGTTCAAAGATGTGAAACTTGGAATTGGTCCAGTTATCGAAAATGGATTCTATTATGATATTGATTCACCAGAACCAATAACTGCAGAAGATTTGGTGTTAATCGAAAAAGAAATGAAAAAAATCATCAATGAAAATATAGAAATCGTTCGACATGATGTATCCCGTCAAGATGCATACGACAAATTCAAAGAAATTGATGATGAATATAAATTAGAACTTTTAGAAGCGATTCCTGAAAATGAACAAGTATCGATTTATGAGCAAGGTGATTTTTTTGATCTTTGCCGTGGAGTACATGTGCCCTCTACTGGGAAATTAAAAGAATTTAAATTATTAAGCATTGCGGGCGCTTACTGGCGCGGAAATAGCGACAATAAAATGCTTCAACGTATTTATGGTACAGCATTTTTCAAAAAAGAAGAGCTTGCTCATCATCTACAAATGCTAGAAGAAGCAAAAGAGCGTGACCATCGTAAAATTGGGAAAGAATTAGATTTGTTTATGACTTCCCAAAAAGTTGGACAAGGTTTACCACTCTGGTTGCCAAATGGTGCTACTATTCGTCGTGTGATTGAGCGCTATATTGTAGATAAAGAGCTTAAACTAGGGTATAAACATGTGTATACTCCAGTATTGGGTTCCAAAGATCTTTATGAAACATCTGGACATTGGGAGCACTATCAAGATTCTATGTTCCCACCAATGGAAATGGATAATGAGACATTAGTGTTGCGTCCAATGAATTGTCCGCACCATATGATGATATTTAAAAATGGTATGCATTCTTATAGAAATCTTCCATTACGAATTGCTGAGCTTGGGACTATGCACCGTTATGAAATGTCTGGCGCTGTATCAGGTTTACAACGTGTAAGAGGGATGACTTTGAATGATGCTCACTTATTTGTTCGTCCTGACCAAATCAAGGCAGAATTTCAAAAGGTAGTAGAGTTAATCATCTCTGTCTATAAAGATTTCGATTTAACAGATTATTCATTCCGTCTTTCTTATCGTGATCCAGAAGATAAAGAAAAATATTTCGATGATGATGCAATGTGGGAAAGAGCGCAAAGCATGTTAAAAGAGGCAATGGATGAGCTAGGCTTAGATTACTTCGAAGCAGAAGGCGAAGCTGCATTCTACGGACCTAAACTCGATGTGCAAGTAAAAACGGCTATTGGTAAAGAAGAAACACTATCAACTGTACAACTTGACTTTTTATTACCAGAACGCTTTGACTTAACATACGTTGGGGAAGATGGTAAGCCGCATCGTCCAGTCGTTATTCACCGTGGTGTAGTTTCTACAATGGAGCGTTTCGTAGCATTTTTAATTGAAGAATATAAAGGTGCATTCCCAACTTGGTTGGCACCAGTACAAGTCGAAATCATTCCAGTATCCAATGAAGTACACTACGATTACGCAAGACAAGTCGAGGAGAAATTAGTAGCTGCTGGTTTCCGTGTGGAAATGGATGATCGAGAAGAAAAATTAGGCTATAAAATTCGTGAAGCACAAATGCAAAAAATTCCGTACATGCTCGTTCTTGGAGATAAAGAATTGGAAGCAGGCAATGTAAATGTACGTAAATATGGAGAGCAACAATCAGAAAGTATTCCATTTGATGAATTCCTAGCTCGAATTCAACAAGAAGTTTCTCACTAATATTTAATGTTGACATGTCTAATACAACATGATATAGTTAATAAGGTTATTGAATACAAGTTTGTGGTATAAGAAGAGGCTGCCCGCTTCTCACCTGTTCGACACGGCAAGTTGTTGACTGGTAAGCACACGATCGACTGTAATATGTAGGTTTCTACATGTTCTCATATCGGCGGGCAGACATACATCATATGTCTGCCCGTTTTTTTATTGGATCGAAAACGGCGTAAGTAATTCGTTTCTACGGAATTTATGCCCAAACCATGTATTCGCGACACTATCTGGAGGTGGATTGTTATTAGCAAAGACATGTATGTGAACGATGGCATTCGAGCTCGCGAACTACGAGTAATTGATCAGAACGGTGATCAATTAGGTTTAAAAACACGTAACGAAGCACTTGAAATTGCAGGTCGTGTAAATTTGGATCTTGTCCTTGTGGCTCCTCAAGCCAAGCCGCCGGTCGCTCGTATCATGGACTATGGTAAGTTCAAATTTGAGCAGCAAAAGAAAGATCGTGAAGTTCGTAAAAATCAAAAGATTATCGTGATGAAAGAGGTTCGTTTGAGCCCAACAATCGATGAACATGATTTCCAAACGAAGTTGAAAAATGCGATCAAGTTCCTTGAAAAAGGAGATAAAGTGAAAGCATCTATTCGTTTTAAAGGTCGTGCCATTACTCATAAAGAGATTGGTCAACGAGTATTAGATCGTTTTGCGGAAGCTTGTACGGAAGTATCCACAATCGAGTCAAAACCGAAAATGGATGGCCGTAGCATGTTCTTAGTGCTTGCACCTAAGAACGAAAAACAGTAATAGAGTACAATTGTTTAGGAGGAATTCGACATGCCGAAAATGAAAACTCACCGTGGAGCTGCGAAACGTTTCAAAAAAACGGGTACAGGTAAATTAAAACATGACCGTGCTTTTGGAAGCCACTTATTCGCTAACAAATCTACTAAAGCTAAACGTAAATTACGTAAAACTAAAGTAGCTTCTTCAGGCGATTACAAACGTATCAAAACTTTACTTACTTACATGAAATAATACGAGAAATTCAATCATTCGAAAGAATAGCAGGAGGTAATGAACTATGCCACGCGTAAAAGGCGGAACAGTGACGCGCAAGCGTCGTAAAAGAGTATTAAAATTAGCTAAAGGTTATTACGGTTCAAAACATACATTATATAAAGTAGCAAACCAACAGGTTATGAAATCATTAATGTATGCTTACCGTGACCGTCGTAACAAAAAACGTGATTTCCGTAAACTATGGATTACACGTATCAATGCGGCAGCACGTATGAACGGACTTTCTTATAGCCGTTTAATGCACGGATTAAAATTAGCTGAAATCGAAGTAAACCGTAAAATGTTAGCTGACTTAGCTGTAACAGATGCAGCAGCATTTACACAACTTGCAGATGTAGCAAAAAAAGCAATCAATAAATAATTATGGAAAAAAAGGCTGATAGAGATTCTATCAGCCTTTTTTGTACAAGGAGCTCACTATGAATGAAATCATCCTTTTGTTTATAATCATTATGTCTTTGATCGCTTTCTTTATAATGGGATATGACAAGTCTCAAGCAAAAAAACATAAACAAAGAGTTTCAGAGAATACGTTGTGGACGCTTGCTATCTTTGGTGGGGGAATTGGAGCTTACATTGGAATGCAATTCTTTCGACACAAAACAAAGCATACCAATTTTCGAGTCGGATTTTTAATGCTATTTATTTTATATGTTTTCTTGATTTTTTGGTTATTGCAAAAAGACAGTCCTATATTAACTTAGGATTGTTCAGACAGTAGACAAACTCGAAAAAAACGAGTGGTCTACTGTCTTTTTAGTTGAAATTATTTTCCAAAGCTTACAGCGGGCGAGCGCCAAGCCGCTTGGGCCAAGAGGATGTTTGTAAAGAAGGTGTCGAGGCATACAGGACGTGGTTTATGCAATCATTGCCTAGAAAGCGGCGAACTTAGAATGCCTTCTTTTTTTTGATGAGGCGTCCTTACGCTTCCTTCCTATCAAAAGCTAAGACGCTGAAAAATTCTTCGATGTATATCTTAGCAAGTTTGTGAAAGATACTTCGTAAACATACTCGATTTTTTATTTGAACCCGTTGATTTCCGTATCAGGCGGTCGCGTTCCGCGGGGTGAGCGATGAATCATCACCGCCCCTTCGGGTACGTTGTGATGTTTCATCTGTCTCACTGATCCCGCTGGAGTCGCCGCCTTCCACTACAATCAACTATTGAATGCTTATTAATTAAGCGTTTCTTCTATCTAAAGAAACATCGTTTTACTGTATTATAGGAATATTTAATAAATGCCTTCATAAATTTATTTTTTTACTTTCCCCTGTGATTTGCTTAAAATAAAAATGGTCGTTGCAAATATAAATATGCCAGTACATAACCACAAAGTAATACCATTCCAACTACCTTCCAAAAGAGTAATATTTGTTAAAATTGTTATATGCATTAAACAAATACTAATATAGAGAACTAAGTTATATCTCACTCTGATTCACTCCAGTTTGTTTTACAAAATTCTACAATAGATTTAGAAGTTCAGTGAAAAGAAGCAAAGAAAATAATATATCCCAAGTTGATACTAAGCGAGCCATTTCTTCAATTATTCTTCTTTCATTAGTTGCTCGATTGGGCTTTTCCAGTTTATTTTAGCTGAAGGATAACTCATCTTGATTTCGTTTTGTAAAAAATGAAAATCCTCTTTAGTGAACCCTTGTAGCTTGGAAGAATCTTTTGTCCAAACAAAAATAGAAACGACTTCAAACGCTTGATTAGTAGTACCTAAATATTTTTCACCTTCAAAAAATGCACCTTTATAAGTAATGAAAAAGTTTTTGCGCACATTTTTTATATCATCGTAAAAATAATATTGTTCCTTCTCAAAAGCCTCATCCAGCTTTCTTTTTGGGTCAAAGAGGTACCGAAGAATTTTATAAAAAACATATATAATAAAAGCAATTATAAGAAATCGAAGTAAATGGACCATTTAAAATGTCCTCCTTGTAAAATACATAGTAACTGCTATACGATAGAAGAGGTAGTTTGGTTTCAAAATAATATAAAATTTTTGGAGGAAAAGATGAATTTAGATAAACTTTTTACAATGCAGCAGGCATTAGACCAATATATTCAAGCAAATAAACAGGTGAAGGAAGATGTTTTTACGAAAAAAGGGTTGGCTTTACTGGTAGAGCTTGCAGAACTAGCAAATGAAACTAGATGCTTTAAATTTTGGAGCGAGAAAGGTCCATCTGCACAAAGCGTAATACTAGAAGAATATGTGGACTCTATCCATTTCCTACTTTCACTCGGGATTGAAAAAGGATTTAATGATTTAAAAAGTTGGCCAATCGAAAAAATAGATGCCGATTTAACAGAGCTTTTTTTGTTAACAAATGGTGCAGTGTTATCGTTTTTGAAAAATCCTACAAGAATGGATTACGAAAAAATGTGGGTTCTGTACGGAGCTATGGCAGAAGAACTTGGATTTAGCAATGAAGAGGTATTACAAGCATACATACAAAAGAATGAAACAAATTATGAACGGCAGAAAAATGGTTATTAAGTAATTTAATGAAACTAAATTAAAGGCAAACCGTAAAAATTACTAGAATTATAAGTATTTTTTGGAGGTGTTGCCATTGAAAAAGATGATTGCCACATTTGTATTATTAATTCTGTCGTTTTCCATCAGTACCATTGCAGAGGCAAAATCTTATTCGATCGATTCAGTTCAAATTAGATCATGGATTCAGCCGAATGGAGATCTCTTAGTAAATGAAGTATTTACTTATAATTTTGAAGGGGAATTTAATAATCTCAGCAGATCCTTCCCTAAAATACACGATAAGAATGTAGTAAACTTCTATGCTTATGAATTATCTCAATTAAGACCAGAGCCTGGTTTCATTGAAGAGTCTACAATTAAACAATTGAATGTATTAAAAGAGAATGGAGTTTTTCGAACAGAAATAAAAAAGGAGAATCAACAAGTTTCGTTTTTATATGTTTATACATTAAAAAATAGTATAAAAGCATACGATTCTTATAGTGAAGCGAAAGTGACTTATTTTGAAGATGTGGAAGCACATGATCAGAATATTAATAATGTAACAATTGAATTTATTCTTCCCAGCACAACAGATCCATCTAATTTTGACGGCGTGCTTTTTGATAGGAATGCAAAGAAAAATGAAAAGTCACCTTATGGAATTCGATTTAAAACATCCGTTTCGGAAGCATACACTGAAACGAAAACAAGCTTTTTCTTCCCATCTTACATGATGACTAATATGGAAAAAACGATTGCTCCCATTCCTTTACAGCAAGCATTAGCAAATGAAAAGCGAATACAGAAAGAAATGGAAAATCGTATTTCTTATTTAGATACATTGATTGCGATTATCCCAAAAGCTTCGCTAGGTATACTTATTGTCGTCATTATTCTTTTATTATTACCACAAAGGCACTTTTGGAGAAAAGGTGAAATAGAGGATGTAATGAATACAGATATTTTATATTTATACTTTGTTGATCGAGCCGGTAAGCCACATGCTAAAGCATTTTTGGCAGGGTTATTTTCGATGGTAGAAAAAGGGGCTGCTACAGTTAGGCAGACAAAAGCAGCACTGCGTTTTAAAGAGGATTCGCATGCTCCAAAAGAAACACTTGATTTTCGATTAACTAAAGGAACATTAGCGACCTCTGATTTTGAGAAGCTTATGATTAATTGGCTTTTTACAACTAGGAGTGGCTCCAGTAAATGGGCATTTCATTTACACGATGCTGCGGGTGCTGCTAAAAATAACAAGACATCTAGTTATTTTCATGGGAGAGTGAAAGACTTTAAGTATAAGCAAAAGAAATGGCATCGTTTAGTGGAAAGTGATTTAGAGGAAGCAGGAGCATTTAATAGTAAGCTACCCTTAATCATATTAAGCTTGGCAACGATTATTTTCTCTACAATGATAGCTTTTTCTTATTATGCAGATTTACGTAGTGGCTGGGGAATTGGATTTGTATAACATTCCTATTTTTACTTATAATTTGGTTAAAAAAACGTTCGAATTTATTTTTTAGTTTGTATGTTATTATTATGTTTTTTGCTACATCTTCCCTTATTAATGATGAATTAGTTGATCTATTAGTGTATTTGTTATTCATAGTCACTATTTTTTATATAGTACTTCCAAAAAATATATTATCCATGAATGCTGTTCGTGCTAGGGATGCTATACGCTCATTCAGAAATAGCATTAAATCAGGTATACCAGATAATTTAAGTGATATGGAACAAGAAAAATGGGTTGTCAGAGCTTACCTACTTGGTAGAAAAAATGAAAAGAAGGCTACTTTGCAGGAGATATCAGCTCCTCTCGCTGCTTTGCTTTTAACTTCAACGGATCCACTTGATTATGTTACTCAGTCATGGAAATGGACTAAAGGTGCTTCATCAGATGGTTCTTCCTGGGGAGGATCTTCTAGTGGAGGAAGTGGTGGAGGGAGTGATGGTGGTGGAGGCGGTGCAGGAGCAGACTAACTAGTTAAATTTTGAAAATGCATACATTTTAGAATATAATATATTAGATATATATTTAGGAGGTCGAAATAATGGCACAGCTGGATGAAACGTTAACTATGTTAAAGGAATTGACAGATGCTAAAGCTATCCCGGGAAATGAGCGAGAAGCACGTGAGGTAATGGAGAAATATATTGCTCCTCATGCTGACAAAATTGAATATGACAATCTAGGAAGTCTAATTGCCGAAAAGGTCGGCGATGCAAACGGACCAAAAATTATAGTTGCAGGTCATTTAGATGAAGTCGGTTTCATGATTTCTAAAATAGATGATAAAGGATTTTTGAGTTTTCAAACAGTAGGTGGCTGGTGGTCACAAGTCATGCTAGCACAGCGTGTCACAATTGTTACTCGAAAAGGAGACACAATTACGGGTGTTATCGGGTCAAAGCCTCCGCATATATTAACTCCTGATGCTCGTAAAAAAGCGGTTGATGTAAAAGATATGTTTATTGATATAGGTGCATCTTCCAAAGAAGAAGCAATGGAATGGGGAGTATTACCAGGGGATATGGTCGTTCCACATTTTGAGTTTACAGTAATGAATAATGAAAAGTTACTTCTGGCAAAAGCTTGGGATAATCGCATTGGTTGTGCCATTGCAATTGATGTACTAAAAGGATTAAAAAATGAAAAACATCCGAATATTGTATATGGAGTTGGAAACGTTCAAGAGGAAATTGGTTTGCGTGGAGCGAAAACTTCTACAGTAAAAGTTAAGCCAGATATCGGTTTTGCAGTGGATGTAGGTATTGCAGGTGACACACCGGGCATTTCTGCAAAAGAGTCAACAAGCAAAATGGGAGCAGGGCCTCAAATTATATTATTCGACGCTTCAATGGTTTCACATAAAGGTCTACGTGACCTAGTAATTGATACGGCAGAAGAAAATAATATACCATATCAATTTGAGATGATTCCAGGTGGCGGTACAGATGCTGGGTCTATGCATATTTCTTTAAATGGAGTTCCTTCTTTATCTATCGGAATTGCCACTCGTTATATTCATTCGCATGCAGGAATATTACATCGAGATGATTATGAATATACAGTAAAACTACTAATAGAAGTAATTAAAAAGTTAGATCGAAACACTGTAAACAAAATAACATTTGATTAATGAAAAAAGTCTAGAAGGCAGAAAATAGCCTTTCTAGACTTTTTTATTATTATAAAATTTGTATTAAAATTCATTTGACTTTATATTTATTCACATTTATAATAAGGGTTACATAAATATACGTTAAAAGGAGTTTTTATAAATGAAATTATTAGAATGGGTTAATCTAAAAATGGTTGATAGTTTAAAAGGCAAAGACCTTCTAACACTTTTGGATTACTCAAAAGAGGAAGTGAGAGAATTAATACAGCTAGCAGTTGAATTGAAAGCATTGACTAAGGCTGGTAAGTGTCCCCCCTTATTAGAGGGGAAAACATTAGGTATGATTTTTGAAAAACATTCGACACGTACTAGAATCTCTTTTGAGGTTGGGATGAAACAATTAGGCGGAAATGGCATGTTTATGAATGCTCGTGATCTTCAGATCGGTCGAGGTGAATCAGTATATGACACAGGCAATGTTTTATCTGGGTATTTAGATGGCATTATGATCCGTGCTAATTCACATCAAATGGTGGAAGAACTTGCAAAGCATGCAAGTATACCTGTTATAAATGGTTTAACTGATATCTATCACCCTTGCCAGGCTCTTGCAGATATATTAACGATTCATGAGGTAAAAGAGGATATGGAAGGTTTGAAGCTTGCTTATATAGGTGATGGAAATAATGTAGCTCACTCCTTAGTAATAGCGGCAGCATATATGGGAATGCATATTGCAGTGGCTACTCCTGTTGGTTATGAAGCGAATGCTGAAATAATTCAAAAAGCATCAGCAATAGCACTGGAAAATGGAGGGTCACTTTTTGTGTCAAATGATCCATTAGAGGCTGTTGTGAATGCAGATGTAGTTTATACAGACGTTTGGACTTCTATGGGTCAGGAAGAGGAAGCAGCAAAAAGACTTGAAGACTTTAAAGGTTTTCAAATTAATGATGAATTAGTAGCAAATGCAAAACCAGACTATATGTTTTTACATTGCCTACCTGCCCATCGTGAAGAAGAAGTTGCTACATCTGTAATAGATGGACCAAACTCATATATTTTTCAACAAGCTGAAAACCGTTTGCATGCTCAAAAAGCAGTACTTGCTTCTGTGATGGCATAGCAACCAATTAATAAAGTATAACATGTTGTCAAGCCAGGGTTTGTCTAGCAATGTGAAAAGATTGTTTTGAAACATCATATAGTGATGTTGTCTGTCAAGATGGACGGCTTCATCACTACATAGGAAGAGTGATTCGGGAGATGCTGAATCACTCTTTATTATTTGCTTAGGACACTCATTTTACCTTTTCCTGAAAAAAAGTTTATTATGTACCATACTGCATATAAAAAGACTGACCCATCGTCGTGTTATCGGCAAATGAGTCAGTCTTTTTTGTGAATTACACTTCAGACACTGTAGTTTTAGTTGTAGTAGAGCTTACTTTTTCACTTCCCTCTACTGGACGCTTAGACCAATATGTCGCGAGGATAGGACCAGAAATATTGTGCCAAACTGCACCTAGTGCACTCGGTAATGCTGCTAGAGGACCTAGATGAGCGGTAGCTAAGGCAACACCTAATCCTGAATTTTGCATACCAACTTCAATAGAGATTGCTCGACAATCCAGTTTGGAAAGTCCAATCATTTTCCCTGTATAATAACCTAAAAGGAGACCGGCCCCGTTGTGAAGAAATACTCCTAGGAATACTAAAAATCCAGCTGAAGCAATATTGTCTACATTTCCTGCTACTACCGCAGAAACGATTGTAATGATTGCTAAAACAGAGATGAGGGGAACGACATTTAAACTTTTTTCTACAAAAGTAGGTAATAATTTTTTAACGATTAATCCAAGAGCTATTGGAAGAATAATTACCTGTACGATTGATTTAAACATCGATAGTGCATCAACTGGCATCCATTGACCTGCTAATAAAAGCAGTAATAGCGGCGTAAGTAAAGGTGCAAGTAACGTCGAGAAAGATGTCATTGTAATGGATAAAGGTACGTTTCCTTTTGCTAAATAAACCATAACATTAGAAGCTGTTCCTCCGGGTACAGAGCCAAGCAGGACAAGTCCAGCTGCAAGTTCTCCAGGAAGCTGTAATATATAAGCAATAGCCAATGCTGTTAAAGGCATAATAATAAACTGAGCTGCAACGCCGATTAAAACAGGTTTCGGATGAGTAGCTATTAACTTAAAGTCAACTGCTTTCAACGTAAGACCCATCCCAAACATAACAATTCCTAGTAATATCGTAATATACTTTCCGAACGGTAAAAAAGTATCCGGAATTAAGAAGGCGATAACTGCTACTATTATTACTAAAAAAGCAAAATATTTTCCTGCAAAGTTACTGATAGATTCTAAAACTTTCAATTTATTCACCTAAGCTTTCTATTTTTACTATTTTATTAGGATTTAAAATATTATTTGGATCAAGTGCTAGTTTAATCTTTTCCATTACATGAAGTGCCTCTCCATGTTCTGCAGCCTGATATTTTTGTTTACCTACTCCAACTCCATGTTCTCCTGTACAAGTACCATCTCGTTCTAGTGCATAGTGAACGATTTTTTCATTAAATGCATCAGCTTTAGCAACTTCTTCTGGACTGTTCATGTCAATCATTAATAGAGCATGGAAATTCCCATCTCCAACATGTCCTACAACTCCACCAGTAAGTCCGATTGCTTCTAATTCTTTTCTTGCAAAAGTTACTGCACCTGCTAATTCAGATATCGGTACGCAAACGTCCGTAACCATCATCTTTTTCCCAACGTTTCCATGTATATAAGCGTAAGCAAGATTATGTCTTGCATCCCATAGTTTCGTGCGAGCTGTATTGTCCGTTTCAAATTGAATTTCTTCGCATCCATGATCTTCCATTATTTCTTTTGTAAACTCAACATCTTGCTGTAATCCTGATTCATTGCCATCGAATTCTAAAAAAAGAGTTGGTCTTTCTGCATAATTTGTATCGCTAAAATGGTTTACTTGACGAATAGATTCTTCATCGACTAATTCCACTCGAGCTATTGGAATTCCAGCTTGTAAAATAGATGTAACTGCCTCTACAGCATTTTGGACTGTAGGGAAAACTGCTCTAGCAGCTGTTGTAAATTCAGGAATACCATATACCTTTAAAGTTAGTTCTGTGAAACAACCAAGTGTCCCTTCCGAGCCAACAAAAAGACCGTTCAAATGATATCCAGAAGATGACTTTGCAGCTAAGTTTCCGGTATGTATAATAGTTCCATCCGCAAGTACTACTTCTAAATCGCGGACTTGATCACGCATAACTCCATATTTTACGGTAGTTGTACCACTTGCGTTTGTTGCAGCCATCCCACCTAAAGTTGCATCTGCTCCCGGATCAACTGAGAAGAACAGTCCGTATTTTTTTAACTCCTTATTCAACTGAGTTCTAGTTACACCAGGCTGAACTTTTACAAGCAAATCCTTTTCACGAACTTCTATAATTTTATCCATCAACGAAAAGTCAATAGTAATTCCCTTATCGTAGGGAATTATATGGCCTTCCAGACTAGAACCACGACCAAATGGGACAACTGGTATTTTTAAATCATTTGCTACTTTCATGATATTACTTACTTCTGAATTTTTTCTAGGAAATACCACAATATCAGGAAGACTTATATCATGATAGGATTCGTCTCTACCATGAAGCTCTCTTATTGTTTGATTGACCGAAACTTGGTCATCTTCCAAGAATTCTTTTAAAGCAAGTACTATAGTTTCTATGGATGTGCTCATTTTTCTACTCCTCTTTACTTCAATTAAATATAAATTAGAATTTTTCTAATAATTCCAATAAAACCATTATAAATTGATATTATAAAATAGCAAGATTATATTTTACTTTTATGGAAGAAAAAAGTATTTAATATATTGCATATTTATATGAAAATAGCGGTCTATATAAGAAAATGATATTTGTGAATTTTTTCGCAATTTTATAATTAAAAAGATAATAAGGTTATGTTTAAATAACATATAGTTAATAATAGTTGACTTTATGTTAAGTATACATTACATTATGTATATAATAGTTAACGTTTAGGAAGGGTTATATGTATGCTCAAAAATCGAGTAAAAGAATTGCGCGCAAGATATAGCTACACACAAGGGCAATTGGGTGAAAAAGTCGGAGTAACAAGACAAACAATTGGGTTTATTGAAAAAGGGGAATTCTCCCCATCTATTACACTTTCTTTAAAGCTTGCAAATATTCTCGAATGTAAAGTGGATGAATTATTTTGGTTAGAAGGGGAGGAATGGAAATGAAAAAGGATTTTCGAGTGCAATACCCACTTTGGCAAATGGGCTTTGCCTTGCTGTTTCTATTATTTGCAATCGTTATTACTGGTACAATAACAAACTTTGCTAATTCTAATAGCTCGTTCATTTATTCTGTAGAGTTAGGTGCATTAGAAGGTTTTATCATGTTTTTACTGATTCCTGTTTACATCGTGATGGTTATCATATTTGGTGCGAAAATATCTAAATATAATAAAAACAACCCAAGAAATAAAATAACTATTTGGAGTTCAAAACCACCAGAATATATGGAAGATGATGAAGCATGGCAAATGATTACAAATAAAGCAACCCAGAAAGTTTACACTTTCTTTTCATGGTCATTGCCTTTATCCGCAGTTATCCTTATATTTTTACCAACATCAAAGCTATTGATCATTTTGAATCTAGTTGTTCTTTCTATAACCCAATATCTTATTTTTTATGTAAATATTCGAAAACATACTTTGGAAGAAGAGGAAGTATAAAAACAACCCGTGAAGAATCGTTCCTTCACGGGTTGTTTTTATTTGAATGCAGTTGAAAGTTCATTAAGTACAGCGTTTTTCTTCGTATCATCTGCAATTTTCCACCATTTTTCAAAGAACACTCCAAGTCCAGGAAGTAAATGTTCTTCTCCTCTTTGAATCGCATCCTCAACAACTCCGCGAATATCGGACGGAGAATGCCCTTTCATATTAGCTGATATTGCTTCTCGAATTTGAAAATCCATTTTTCATCACTCCTTGCAATTATCTTTTCCAAACACTCGCTTGCTATACATGAATTTGTTACTATTAAATAAAAAAGGCGGTTACATATAAATGAAACGAATTGAATCCACGCAGAATTCGCTGGTGAAACATTGGAAAAAATTATTAAGTGTTCGAAAAGAGCGCGAGAAAACAAGCGAATTTATAATAGAAGGATATCATTTAGTAGAAGAAGCGATAAAACAAAAAACAAACGTTTTAACCATAATGATTAGTGACACAAGCGAAATTCCAGATACTTGGGATGTGACTAATATTGAAATAGTAGAAATTAATGAAGTTATTAAAAAAGAACTTGCTGAAACGGAGCATACACAAGGTATATTTGCTCATTGTAAGCAGCAAACTGTGATGGAGGAAGAGCATCTAAAGTGGAGTCGTCTTTTGTTAATTGATGCAGTTCAAGACCCAGGTAATATTGGTACAATGATTCGTACAGCAGATGCTGCAGGAATTGATGCAGTTATTTTAGGAAAAGGATCTGCGGATGCTTTTAATCCTAAAACACTTAGATCTGCACAAGGTTCACATTTTCACATACCAATTTTAAAAGGGGACTTGCATTCGTGGGTAGAGCAATTGAAAAATCGTCAAATCTCCGTTTTCGGCACGGCATTCGAAAATTCCACACCATTTCATAAAGTAGAGAAAAGTAATTCTTTTGCTTTAATTGTTGGAAATGAGGGAAGCGGCATTAACAAAGAGCTACTAGAGCAGACTGATCAAAATATTATCGTGCCCCTAATAGGACAAGCCGAATCATTAAATGTGGCGGTCGCAACAGGAATACTGTTGTACGGATTGTCATTATAGTTCGCATATGAGCAACATTGAGTAAGGGAAGTAATGTTAAGTAATCTAAGGATAACGCGTCTTATTTAGTACTATTAGGTGACTGCTAAGATTTTCGCTGCAGACGGACGCTTTCCGCGGGGTGAGCGATAAGCCATCACCGACGCTACGCGTTCGCTTGTGATGTCTTATTTGTCTCACTCATCCCGCTGGAGTCGCCGCCTGCTGCGAAAATCAATGGAATTTACTTACTAACTTATAACTAAATTGAATAGAGCACTTGGTTTATCCACGTCATCTTAGCAATGGCTATAGGAAGTTGACCAAATAATTAGTCAGCCCAATCTGTTGATTGTAGCGCAAGGCGGCAACTCCAGCCGGAATAGCATTAGCTGAAGACCCTGGACTGAGCAAAGCGAAGGAAGCGGCTGAAGCCATGATGGCGGAAAGCGTCCGCCTGGAGTGGAAATCAACAACCCTAGCGGAAATTTCGTTAAGACGCTTTTATTAGTATGCGCATCATTATGGTTCAGTTGCGCATAATATAAAAAAAGTCACACTTGATAGAACGTTGAAAACTCCGTATAATAGAATATAATTTGATAAATAAAAAGCTGTCATCGGGAAAAGTATATATGACAATTCGAAAAAAGGAATTTTACACCTTGACTGAAAGTGTAAAAAGAGAATGCATATAGAAGTTCACCCCGTTAGCTGCCACCGGGACCAGCATTCTGCTGTAAAGGTGTGCCGGTGTAGAGCCGTTAGTCGAATTGAGTGATTGCACGATTCATGTGCAATAATCAGGGTGGTACCGCGAAATTAGTCCTCGTCCCTTTTATAGGGGCGGGGTTTTTATTTTGTCAAATTTCAATAAGTGAGAGAGCAACAAGATTGAAATTAGGGCCTTCGGCGGAAGTTAAAGATTTTGTAAAGGAGTTCATCGAGCGAGCTCAATACAAACCTGGATTCAAATACACCAAGGCGAACTTGATTAAGGAGAGATTATAAAAAATGGAAGCACAACTTCAACAGTTAAAAGAAGAAGCGTTGCAAAAAATTGAAGCTTCAGGGAATGTAAAAGAATTAAATGATGTGCGTGTTGCATACCTAGGTAAAAAAGGGCCTATTACTGATTTATTAAAAGGAATGGGCAAACTACCTGCAGAAGAACGCCCGAAAATGGGGGCACTTGTAAATGTCGTACGTGAAGAGGTAACAGAAGTTTTAGAAGCACGGATGACATTACTTCAAGAGCAAGCAATCCAAGAGCAATTAGAAAAAGAATCCATAGATGTAACGTTGCCAGGTCGCCCAGTAAAAACAGGTAATCATCATCCTTTAACTCGCGTTGTAGAAGAGATTGAAGACCTATTTATTAGCATGGGTTATGAAATCGCAGAAGGTCCAGAAGTTGAAAAGGATTACTACAACTTTGAAGCATTAAATTTACCTAAAGGCCATCCAGCGCGTGACATGCAAGATTCTTTCTATATTTCAGAAGACATTCTTCTTCGTACACATACATCTCCAGTGCAAGCTCGCACGATGGAAGCAAAAGAAGGTAAGCCGATTAAAATTATTTGTCCAGGTAAAGTGTACCGCCGTGATAATGATGATGCGACTCATTCACACCAATTTACTCAAATAGAAGGTTTGGTTATTGGCGAAAACATTCGGATGAGTGATTTAAAAGGTACTCTTTCTGTATTTGCTAAGAAAATGTTCGGAGATGACCGTGAAATCCGTCTACGTCCAAGCTTTTTCCCATTCACAGAGCCTTCTGTTGAAATGGATATCTCATGCTTTAAGTGTGGAGGAAGTGGATGTAACGTTTGTAAGAAAACAGGGTGGATTGAAATCTTAGGTGCTGGTATGGTGCATCCAAATGTACTTGAAATGGCTGGATATGATTCGAAAAAACTATCCGGATTTGCATTTGGTATGGGTCCAGAACGTATTGCAATGTTGAAATATGGAGTGGAAGATATTCGTCATTTCTATACAAATGATGTGCGTTTCTTATCGCAATTCCACCGAACAGAAGTGTAAGGAGGAAATGATATGTTAGTTTCTACAAAATGGTTATCAGAATATGTGAACACACAAGGGCTTGATCCAAAAGATTTAGGTGAAAAAATAACTCGTTCCGGTATTGAAGTCGATGCAGTAATAGATCGCACTCAAGGAATGACAAATGTAGTTGTTGGATACGTGAAAGAAAAAGTGAAGCATCCTGAAGCAGACAAATTAAATATTTGCCAAGTTGACGTAGGAGAAGAGACGACACAAATTATTTGTGGAGCTCCAAATGTTGCAGCTGGACAAAAAGTAATTGTTGCACGTCCAGGGGCAGTTCTTCCTGGTGGAATTAAGATTAAAAAAGCAAAACTTCGTGGAGAAGAATCAAACGGAATGATTTGTTCTCTTCAAGAGTTAGGTATTGAGGGAAGACTTGTACCTAAAGCATACGCAGAAGGAATTTATGTGCTTCCAGAATCAGCAACTCCTGGAGAAAGTGCTTTACCTTTACTCGGTTTAGATGATACTGTCCTGGAACTTGGCCTAACTCCTAACCGTTCAGATGCACTAAGTATGCTTGGCGTAGCTTATGAAGTCGGAGCAATCCTATCGGAAGACATGAAATATCCGGAAGCTACTTACAATGAAAGTAATGAAAAAGCATCTGATTATTTACACCTGCGTGTTGATGCTATAGAAGAAAATCCAATGTACGTAGCAAAAGTAGTGAAGAATGTTCAAGTGAAAGAATCACCTCTATGGTTACAACATCGCTTGATGGCAGCTGGAGTTCGTCCACATAATAACGTAGTAGATATTACAAACTATGTGTTAATGGAATATGGGCAACCACTTCACGCATTCGATTATGACAGACTAGAAACAAAAGAAATTGTCGTTCGTCTTGCAAAAGAAGGAGAAAAAATTGTCACACTTGATGATCAGGAGCGTACTTTGAAATCCAACCACTTAGTAATAACAAATGGTCAAGAGCCAGTTGCTATTGCTGGGGTAATGGGTGGTGCTAATTCAGAAGTGCATGATGGAACTACAACGGTCGTAATTGAATCTGCATACTTTGCAAGTGGGTCCGTCCGTCAAACGTCCAAAGATCACAATCTACGCAGTGATGCAAGCGCTCGATTTGAAAAAGGGGTCGACCCAAATCGTGTAATTCTAGCAGCTGAGCGTGCAGCTAGTCTTCTTGCTGAGCTTGCTGGCGGAGAAGTGTTAGCTGGTTCTGTAATTGTGGATGAGCTAGACAAAACATCTGCAGAAGTAGTTGTGTCTCCAGACTTTATTAACAATCGTTTAGGAATGAAGATTTCTTTAGAAGACATGACATCAATCTTAAGTAGATTAAAATTTGATTTTCAAGCTGCAAATGGTTATTTATATATCAATGCACCAACCCGTCGCCAAGATATTAAAATTCCAGAGGATATTGTGGAAGAAATTGCTCGTATGTACGGTTACGATGAGATTCCAATGACCTTACCAGTGGAAGAATCAAAACCAGGTGGCTTAACCTCTTATCAAGCAAAACGTCGTCAAGTTCGCGCTTATTTGGAAGGTGCATGTCTTTATCAAGCTATTACGTATTCTCTAACTTCTAAAGAAATGTCTCAAAAATTTGCATTAGAAACTGCTCCAGTTACAGAACTATTAATGCCAATGAGTGAAGAACGCAGCATCCTTCGCCAAAGCTTAATCCCGCATTTATTGGAAGCTGTAACGTATAATACTGCACGTCAGGCAGATACTGTGTCACTTTATGAAGTGGGCTCGGTATTCTTAGGAGAAACAGAATCTGGATTACCTCATGAGCAAGAACATTTAGCTGTGGTTATTGCAGGTAAATGGGTAGACCATAGCTGGCAAGGTGAGAAAAAAGCAGTTGATTTCTTTGTATTAAAAGGAATTGTAGAAGGATTAATGGGACTTCTTGGGCATACAGGTGAACTTACGTTTGAAAAAGCTGTAATAGATGGCTTACATCCAGGAAGAACTGCTTCCATTAAACTAGCAGGAGAAGAGATTGGCCTTATCGGTCAGTTACACCCATCTGAGCAAAAAGCACGTGATTTAAAAGAAACCTATGTAGTAGAAATAAATTTAGCAAAAGTATTAAATAAAGAATTGGATGTATTATACTATACCCCAGTTTCAAAATTCCCGTCGATTACACGTGATATTGCATTAGTAGTAGACAGCGAAAAAGCAGCTGGAGAACTTCAAGCAATCATCCAACTTTCTGGAGGCAGATTACTAAAAGGTGTGCATCTATTCGATTTATATGAAGGAGGGAAGATGGAGCCAGGTAAAAAATCTGTTGCTTTCTCTCTAACATACTTCGATCCAGAACGTACTCTAACTGATGAAGAAGTATTAAATGCTCATAACAAAGTATTAACGGCACTTGCAGAACAAGCAGGAGCAGAACTAAGAGGATAAAATAAATATATAAAAATGGAGCAGCGCCGATACTTGGTACTGCTCTTTTTTTACGGATTTTTGTTGCTTCAAATTTGATAAAATTTAATGTAATGCAGAATTGTGTTTGACCTGTGTGTCACAAAGGGAATGATAAACTTGTTATAATAAAATAGAATATTTAGAAAACAGGAGGGATTTGATGAATTTAAGCTTTTGGACATGGACCATAACTATCGTTTTATCTCTATTCTTTATCGGGATGTCGTTGTTCTTTAAAAAGAAGGCTGATGCTAGTTTCGCTCATTATGCAATAGCTGGAGGGTCGCTACCTTTTTTCTTGTTATTGTTTACCGATATTGCAACGATTATGGGTGTAGGAAATTTTGTTGGGCATTCTTCTAAGGGATATGAAATTGGAATAGCTAACATTCCTTTTGTCATTGGGGAGCAGGGTGCCAAGATAATATTTGCTTTAGTATTTGCGGGCTTTGCAGCAAAATTTACATATAAAACCTTAGCAGAATTGATGAATGATTTAATCGTGCGTGACCGCATTACTCGGAGTCTAGTCGCAATTTTGACTTCATCTATTATGATTGCTTGGGTGAGTGGACAGGCTATGGGTATGGGTGCTTTGTTTTCCACCTTTACGGGCACTGATCCAGTTATAATGATATTAGTATTCTCTGCTGTATTCATCATTTATACGGCAGTGGGTGGTATGTATTCAGTTGTGTGGACCGACCTAATTCAAGGAGCGATTCTCATTGCAATAGCGGTGTGGTTCTATTTTCAAGTGTTTAATCGAATTGATTTTAGCTATTCAAATTTAAAAACTGGTTTAGCTGATGTGGGATCAAGTGAACTAGTTCAAATGAATCTATCAGTAATAGAAGTTTTAACACTTTTTGTGACAGGAACTTTAGGTGTTTTAGCTGCTCAAGTTTATTGGCAACGTTGTTTTGCTTCCAAAAGTTCAAAGTCAGCAAGTCGCGCTATGCTAATAAGTGGGATTATAGCAATTATCTTTACGACTCTAGCAACTATTAGTGGATTGATAGTTAAGATTCAAAATCCAACGCTCGATGCAGAAAATGCTATATCGTGGTTGATATTAGAAGAAATGACGCAATTCGCAGCATTGGCCTTCTTTATCATGATTTTCATGGCTGCTATATCTAGTGCTTCATCACTTCTTCACTCAGCTGCTGTTGTAATCATCAATGATTTGGTTATTCCGAATATGAAAGGAAAGGAAGATGCGTTTTATCTCAGGCTAACAAGAGCAAGTGTAGTTGTATTTGGGATATTCACTATCATTACAGCTATTTGGGCGGACTCTATTATTGACTTGTTTTCTCTTGCATACTCAATGGCAGGAGGAGGAGTGGTACCTGTATTAATTGTAGGGTTAATCTGGAAGAGTAAGAAAAACTCGACTTTTGAAATGGGTAAGAGGAATAGCCAAGTTTCTGTTTGGGGTGCTCGCATCGGTATCGTTGCTGGAGCAGTGGTCTCCCTAATGTGGGGTATTTTATGGGGTGTACTTGCATCGGTTATACTGACAATATTATTCTCTAAACTATTACCTTCAAAAGATAGGATGCTTAGTACGATGGATATGAATTGATATTACAAAATGAAAAACCCTGCATTTAGCAGGGCCTATCATTTTGGAGAAATTTGTTTGTGACTAAGCCACCAATCAATATGATCCAAATTAAAGACGATCATATTTGCCATTGGTCTTAAGTGAGGAATCTCTTTGTTAATGATTAGAATTTCTATTTCTTCTTCAGTAAGTGGATTACTTACTGTATCTAAATAAGAAGATAGCTTTTTTACTCCATAGGCTCTTCTCAATTAATCACCTCCCACCAAAATCTCTTCCTGTAAATAAAGAAAGTTTAGTAAAAGGTACTAATTTTAAGTCTATGTATTTTTAATACCCAATTTTTTAAGGAAATAATCATAACTCAATTTGCAGGAAAATTATTTATTAATTTTTCGCTTCCGAATAGACAACAATAGACCAAATACAACTCCGATGAAGGACAACGCTGAAATGATGAAATAAAATGTATGTCCACCAAACTCATTATAAAGGAATCCGCCTGCGTAGGAAGCAATAATGCTAGATAATCCAAAGAATAATAATGCTAGAACAGTTTGTCCTGTAGCGTGCCATTCCTTTGGCATAATGTTGTATAAGTATTGAATTGCAGCAGTGTAAAAAATAGGAAATGTTAACATCTGCAATAATTGCAATAATGTTAGAACAATTGGGCTTGTTACAAAACCTGATACAAAAAAACGTAAAAAGTAAAAGAGTGTGGCTAGCGTAATGATTTCCAATTCCTTACCCTTTCGTAGCCACCAAAAACTAAGAGCAAAGATAATGATTTCACTTGTAGCTGCTATGAAGAAGGCGATTCCAACTAACGAAGTATCTCCTCCAAGAGCTCGAATATGAATACCTAAAAACGTATCGTTCATACGTGCAGGTATTGAGCAAATGAAAACCATAACTAAAAATAGAAGCATTTCTTTATTTCTTAATACTTGTTTTAATCCTTTCATTGTCACGGGCTTAGATGAGGCTTGAACATCGGGCATAAACCAAACGATTCCAAATGAAATCAATCCCAATAAAACAAACAATACGGAGGCACTTCTCATACCGAAATAATCCATTGAAAACCCAACTATCAAAGACAAAATTGCAAATCCCAATGCGCCATATGTTCGAATAGATCCATAGCTGACTCGAGCCATTTCAGAAACGGTAAAGTTAAGGCTTTCCGTCAGTGGATCCAATGGCATAAGTGAGAAGAATACTAACAAAGCAAAAATTACTAGTAACACAAAACTATCCACGTTAAATAAGAAGTAACCAAAAATTGCTGTTAGACTAACAAGTATTAGCATCACCCTACGTACAGTTTTTGTCTTATCACTAATGAATCCCCATAAAGGTTGCGCGATTAATGTTACAAATCCACCGGTTCCAATTATTAGACCTATTTCGCTCGCTGTTAAACCTTTCTCCCCTAAATAGACAGGTAAAAATGGAATAAACAATGCAAGTAAGCCAAAAAATAAAAAATTGAATCCTTTTAATAAAACTTGAACTTTCAAATTAATTCTCCTTCTACTGTAAAGCTAATTAATTCTGTATTATCTAATATCCATGAATATTGTAACTGATTTTAAAGTGAACAACCGAAAACTGTATTTTTAATTATCTTCTATAGACGGAAGAAAGATACATACTTGCATTTCACAAGTCTAACTAACTTATCGGTTATTAATTATTTCCATTCTTCTGCTAAAATAGCGTAATAATACTCGTCCCACCACTCATTTTCATGAGGAATACATTTCTTAAAATTCCCTTCTCTTCTCATTCCGATCTTTTCCATAACTCGAAAAGAGGGTGGATTTTGAGGTTGGCAAGTAGCAATGATTCTGTGTAATTTCATTTCTTCAAAAGCATATTTTAATATAGAGCGAGCAGCTTCCGAAGCATAGCCTTTATTATAATATTTAGGATTAAACACCCAACCAATCTCATAAGTATGATCACCAAAATACTTATGAAAGGAAATGTGCCCGATTAATTCTTCTATATCTGGCAATACAACAGGAAACATATGAGCTTTTTCACCAATATTTTTATCTACAAAGACCTTTGCATCCTCTTCAGTAAAAACTCCTTCGGGGATGTATTTCATTACAGCAGGATTTGATGTATACTCATGCACTGCAATCCAATCATTAATTTCAAAGTTGCGTATAATAAGTCGTTCTGTCTTTAAGTACATTAAACTTCCCACCTAAGTACAATCTATTTTTTCTTTTATTAAACAACATACATCGCAAAAGGACAATATAAGTTTATATTAACAGAGATTAAATAGAAGGAATTTTCTTACTTAGGTAGAAACTAAATAAAATGGAAGGTCGAGCAAACCTAGAAATGGGGAATAGATATGTTAAAAAGGAGATATGGGAATCGTTCAGATTGGAAGCGCATTTTAGAAAGGGAGTATACTCAAAAATCTCTTGAAAAGAAAGAATTTACGGGACTTGTAACATTATTAAATCTAGTGCGAGTTGCCGAGCCTTTATGGGTAGATTATGGTGACAAGCGTATTTGTATAGTAGATGACGGATATAGCTGGATGCAACATTTTCCTGTTGGAAAAAATTATACTTTAACTACTATGTTTAATGCGAAAGATGAAATCGTTCAGTGGTATATAGATATTTGCAATGAAATAGGAATGGAAAATAATCTTCCTTGGTGGGATGATTTATTTTTAGATATTATTGTTTTGCCTGGTGGAGAGATTATTCAGCAAGATGAAAATGAATTGGAAGAAGCCCTTTCAAAAGGTGACATTGATCAAAAAATGTTTAGTTTAGCATGGGATGAAGCAAATAGTATTACTTCACTTCTAAAGGAAGGTAAATTTGAACTCCTCCATTATTCCACTATACATAAGAAACAGCTAGAGAAACATTTTTATGATGAGGAGAGTAAAATGCGTAAAGTAGAAGTTTTACCCTATTCTGTTCAATGGAAGGAACAATTTGAGGAAGAAGCAAGGATGCTAAACGAAATTTTTGGTTCACATATCATTGATATACATCATATAGGAAGTACCTCGATTATTGGACTAAAAGCTAAACCAATTATAGATATAATGCCCGTTGTGCGAGATATATCTACTATTGATACATACAACACGACCATGATTGATCTTGGGTATTTACCAAAGGGTGAGAATGGTCTTCCAGGGCGTAGATATTTCCAAAAGGGTGGCGATAATCGAACGCATCATGTCCATATCTATGAATTGGGTAATCCGGAAATTGAAAGGCACCTAGCATTTAGAGATTACTTAAGAGTGAATCCACAGAGTGCACAAGAATATGGAGAATTAAAAGAAATGCTATCTAAAAAATTTCCATATAATATAGATGCTTATATTAATGGAAAAGAAGAATTAGCATCAGAAATTGAACGAAAAGCAATTCAGTGGAAAATGCATCACCACTTGAACTAAAAGCAATGGAATGGTTAAATACTAATAAGTTAGGATTAGAAGTAAACCTTTACACAAAGATTGAAGTTAAAAAGGATAGGTGAAAAGAAGATGAATGAAATTACTAAACTATTAAAAATACAACATCCTATCGTTCAAGCACCAATGGCAGGAGGGATAACTACTTCAAAATTAGTGGCAGCTGTTTCTAATAATGGGGCACTTGGAATGATTGGAGCCGGATATTTAACTCCAGCTCAATTACAGGAGCAAATCAGAGAAGTAAAGAAGTTAACTTCAGCTAACTTTGGAGTTAATTTATTTGTTCCAAATTATTTTGAGATTAATGAAAGTCAGATAGAGAAAACCAATCAATTACTAAGCAAATATAAAGTGGAATTAAACATTCAAGAGGAAAATACACCTCTTACAAGTATAGAGAGTACCAAACATACATTCATGGAACAAATACAAATCATTATGGAAGAAAAAGTTCCAATTTGTACTTTTACTTTTGGTGTTCCATCTAAAGAAGTGTTAGATCAATTAAGTAAACGCAACATTATCTCTATTGGTACTGCGACAACTGTTAAGGAAGCGTTAATCATTGAAAGATTAGGAATGAATGCTATTGTTGTGCAAGGAAGTGAAGCCGGAGGTCATAGAGGAAACTTTTTAAGTACCCACGAAGAAGGCTTAATTGGCTTAATGTCTTTAACTCCACAGGTAGTAGATCATGTAAAAATACCTGTTATAGCTGCTGGTGGTATTATGGATGGTAGAGGATTAATGGCTTCTTTAAGCTTAGGAGCAAGTGCTGTCCAAATGGGTACTGCATTTTTAACATGTGAAGAGAGCGGTGCACATCCTGTCCATAAAGAAGCAATTATTAATTCTAAAGATGAAGATACAACATTAACGAGTGCTTTTTCTGGGAAATGGGCAAGAGGTATTAAAAATAGATTTATATTGGAAATGCAAGAATACGAATCTACCATTCCGAATTTTCCGGTACAAAATACACTTACACAATCTATTCGAAAAGCTTCTTCTGCTGGAAATAATAAAGAGTTTATGTCTCTGTGGGCTGGACAAAGCCCATTACTTGCTAGAAATGAGACAGCAGGAGCGTTAATAAAACGTATTATAGAAGAAGCAAGAAGTATAAATACAAGCATTTAGAAACAAAGCCTATAGCCAACGTAATATAGTTGTCTATAGGCTTTGTTTTTAGCTGGATGTAATAATATATTCATAAAAATGCTCATCTTGCTGAGTATCATCAAACCATTTCATACCTTTAAATGTAAATCCTATCTTTTCTAAAATTTTGAGAGAACCAATATTCTCAGGACTTGCTGAAGCTATTATCTTCTGAACTTTACCGTGACTTTTTACTAATTCTAAGCAAGCTGTGGCAGCTTCAGAAGCATAGCCTTTCCCCCAAGCTGATTTAATAAAATGATAAATTAATTCAACTTCTTCCATTGAACTTACAATATTAAATCCTGCACACCCTATAACCTCTTTTGTTTCTTTAAGTATTACAGCGTAAACAGATAACCCTTTTACGTCATGACATTTACGATATCCCTCAATAACTTTTAATAATAGTTCGTGTGGCGTAGGTCCATCACATAATGCCATCACTTCCTTATCGCCCCAAAAATTTTTAGCAGACTCTATTTGAGAGTCCTCAAACACGCATAAATACAAACGATCTGTTTCAATTATAATCTTCAAGTTTTCTCTCCTTTTCTATATATCAATACGAAATCGCAGAAAACTTCGGAAAACTAGATCCTCTATTTTAAATAAAAATAAGTTTGTCCACGACTGTCCATTCTGTTTTTCCTAATTAAATTGTAGGTTTTTCAAGATCATGCTTTTTAATATGATATTGCAGACTTTGCCGTGTAATGCCAAGTTTTTTAGCAGCCCTAGATACATTCCAATTTGACTGAACTAAAGTTGTTTCAATTAGTTGTCTTTCAGTACTATTAAAGATTTTTTTAAGCGGCCTTTGAATCTCGTCTTTCTGATTAAACGAAGTATTTGTATACATTGATATTTTTCCACGGATATACGATGGGAGATGTTCAACTTCAATCTCTTCTGCATTTTCTGGCACTCGTATAATTAAATTTTCAATCAAATGCTCCAATTCTCTAATATTTCCTGGCCAAGAATAATGAAGTAAACTTTTTTGTAATAAATCTGAAAGAGGTGGAACTGTTTTTGAAAATTTAGCTTGATACGTACCTAAAAAATAATTAATAAAAAAATGTACATCTTCAATTCGTTCTCTAAGTGGAGGAATGTATAAACTTGTATGTGCAATTCTATAAAACAAGTCTAGGCGCATTCTATTTTCTGCAATAAGTTTCTCTGGATCTTCGTTGCATGCACTTATAATGGTACATTTTACCGGTGCAACTTCGTTAGAGCCTACTTTCCGAACCAACCTTTCTTGTAGAACACGCATTAATTTGGTTTGCAAAGTAATTGGCATCGAGTTAATTTCATCTAAAAATAAGGTGCCATCTTGTGCATATTCAAATAATCCCATCTGGTCTGTTGCACCTGTAAATGCTCCTTTTACTGTTCCAAATAAAGTACTTTCAAGTAAATTTTCTGGGATTGCTGCACAATTAATTGCAACGAAAGGTTTATTTGCTCTCGGACTATGGTTATGCATGCTTTGCGCGAATAATTCTTTTCCAGTACCTGTCTCACCAACAATTAATGTATCCGCATTATGTATAGAAACATTTTGAGCTTCTTTTATAAGTTCTAATAAAGCAAAGCTTTTACCCTTTATATTATCAAAGGTAAAGATAGTACCATTCTTAGAATGGACTTTATCTTGAGTTGAAATATTTGCTTGTCTTTTTAATTCGATTGTTTGGTGAAGACGGTCTTTCAATTTAGATTCATTCGTACTGAGAGAAAAAACTGAAATGGTTTTTCCATCTTTTTGAATCGGAAATGTACTATAGTTAACATATTTAGGTATTCCATTAATATTTGAATGTGCACGATATCTAGAATAAATAGGTTTTCCTGTTTTAAATGTATGTCGATGTTCCGAGTATTGAGGGTTGTAATTATATACAGTCCATAAATGTTTACCTATTATATCCTTGCTAGATAATCCCTCCATTTTCTCTTGTGCATCATTATATAAAGTAATTTCTCCTTCTGAGTTACTCATCATAACTCCTTCATCAAGAGCTTCAATTATTTTTTCTAAGCAATATAATCTCTCCTCTATATAAGTTAAATCGCTTTCCAAATATTTTAGGCATAAAAAAACAATAGAACAATCAGAAGAAAAAACTTTGACATCTACAGATAACTTTCTTCCATCTAATTGAAGAGTAAATGATACATTGTTGTTAAACTGGTTGTGATCACAGTCTATAAAACTACGAATAGCCATTCCATTTGAGATCTTAACTGGAAAGTCTTCATTTAAGTCATGCCAAAGAATTTCATGATTCTCGTTTAGAGCAATCACTCCATCTACAAAACTTCGAATAATCGATCCGATAGAAGCAACAGTCATGGTAGTTTTACTCCCTTTCATAAATAAAATTATCA
Organism: Psychrobacillus mangrovi; assembly: GCF_037104765.1. Classification (NCBI taxonomy): domain Bacteria; kingdom Bacillati; phylum Bacillota; class Bacilli; order Caryophanales; family Bacillaceae; genus Psychrobacillus; species Psychrobacillus mangrovi. Next base: position 172,149 of record NZ_JBAWSY010000003.1, read on the forward strand.
ATAGTATAACATAATTCTTCTGATTATTTAGAAGAGTCTGCATGTAAAATTTATCTGCACCTAATAAACATCAATGTTCTCAACATGTTTTGATTATTTAATTAGAAATTTAATATTTTGTATAAAAATATCTGCAGTTTCAAACCGAATATTTCTTCTCTTTATCTTCAAAATTAAGTTAGAAAAAAATAATCTCATATAATCAAACGAGTCTAGACAGGATATTTTAATAATTTTATAAAAATTTAGAAAATTGGCACGTAACTTGCATTATAAAAAAGTGTTAGATCAAAATTTTGAATTTAGGGGGAACTATCAATGACAACACCAGAAATTTTGTATTCTGTAAAAGCGCAAAGAGGTCCTGAGTTACGTTGTAAAGGGTGGAGACAGGAATCGATTCTACGTATGCTAGAAAACAATATGGAGAACGCAGAAAAACCAGAAGAACTTGTTATCTATGGTGGTATTGGGAAAGCAGCACGTAACTGGGAATCCTACCATGCCATTGTGAAATCATTAAAAGAGTTAGAGGATGATGAGACACTAGTCGTGCAATCAGGGATGCCGGTAGCAATTTTCAAGACACATAAGTATGCACCAACAGTGGTAATGGCAACGACGAATATCATGAAAGCGGATTGGCCAACATTCTATGATTTACAAGATAAAAATCTCACGATCTACGCGAATTATACAGCAGCACCTTGGGAGTACATAGGTACACAAGGAGTTATTCAAGGAACATTTGAAACACTTTCTGCGATTGCTCGCCTGCATTACAATGATTCCCTTGTTGGAAAGATCCTTTTGACTGCAGGAGCTGGAGGTATGGGTGGGAACCAAACACGCGCAATGACGATGCACGGTGGGGTAGCGATTCTTTGTGACTCTAACATTGAGATCATTCAACGTCGTATTGACAAAGGGTTCATCGATGAGGTTGCGGGTTCACTAGACGAGGCGATTGCAAAAGCGAAGGAATATGCTGCGGCTGGAAAACCACTTGGCATCGCAGTAGTTGGAAATGCCGCAGATATTTTTGAGGAAGTACTTGAAAAAGTATGGCTACCGGATATATCCACTTCCATGACGCCTGGGCATGACCCGATTTCTTACTTGCCAGCTGGTTATACAGTCAAAGAAGCAGAAGAGCTACGTGACTCCAATCGTGAACTGTATCTGGAAAAAGCACGTGAGACAATGGTGCGTGAATTGAAAGCACTTATCAAATTCATGGATTTGGGTGTCCATTCATTTGAATATGGGACAAGCCACCGTAAAGAATGTATCGATGCGGGAATGAATGAAAAAGAAGCGAAACGTCTTCCAGGATTCGTGGCAGAATACATCCGCCCGCTATTCTGTGAGGGGCGTGGACCATTCCGCTGGGTTTGCCTATCTGGAGAAGCAGACGATCTCCGCAAAATTGATGACATGATTCTAGAAAAATTTAGCGATGACCATCTGGTGACTCGTTGGATAAAACTGGCAAAGGAGCACATCCCAATTGAAGCACTACCTGCACGTATATGCTACATGGGATTTGGCCAACGTAAAGCTTTTGCTCTAGAAGTAAATGACATGATTCGTCGCGGAGAACTGGCAGGACCAGTTGCGTTCTCTCGTGACAATTTAGATTCTGGCTCTATTGTGAATCCAACATTCGAATCCGAAAACATGAAAGATGGAAGTGACCTAATCTCTGACTGGCCAATGTTGAACGGTCTTCTTAACGCAGTAGGCATGTGTGACTTAATCGCGATTCAAGCAAACTACTCGATGGGAGAGGCGGTTCATACAGGTGTAACGATGGTTGCGGACGGAACGGCTGAGTCCGATATGAGACTAGAAGTAGCAATGACCGTAGATTCTGGAATTGGAGTGGTTCGTCACGCGCAAGCTGGATATGAAATTGCGCAGGATGTTGCAAATGGTAAAGGTAAGTTAACAGAGGAAAGCATAAAGATTCCATTATGGTGGACACGTGAAGCTACATTTGGACCAAAAGATGTGAAAAAGGAAGTTAAGGCATAAGGAAATCTAGAAAGGGAGTAGATATCTATAGTTAGGATATCTACCTTTCTTTTCTTTTCTTTCAAAATAAAAGGCTCTAAAAACTTAAATAGGGGGCAATGAAATGAAAAAGAATTTATTTCTTACGATAGTCATAATTTTCTCTTTAATCTTAGCAGCATGTGGGTCTGGAGAGGCTGACGCAGATGCGGATAAGAATGGCAGCACAAGTGATGGTAAAAAAACACTCAAAGTTGCTACAGAGGCAAATTATGCACCTTTTGTTTATTTGGATCAAGGGAAAATGACTGGTTTTGATGTAGATTTTATGAATGCTGTTGCTGCAGAAGCTGGCTACGAAATTGAGTTAGTAAATGTTGGATGGGATCCACTATTTGTTGAAGTGAAAAGCAAGCTTTCAGATTTAGGGATATGTGCGATAACAATTAATGATGAAAGAAAGCAAACATACGATTTCTCAGTCCCATATTATTTATCTACTAACAAAATCCTAGTTCCTGAAGGTAGTGATATAAAAACTGCTGCGGATTTAAAGAAAGATAAAGTAGTAGCGGTATTAGGTGGAACAACAGGTCAAGAAGCAGTAGAAAGTATTCTTGGTAAAAATAATAGTAATATAAAAAAATTCGATAATAATAACCTAGCTATTATGGAAATGATCAATGGTGGGGCAGATGCGGTAGTTGCGGATAATGCAGTAGTCGAGGAATATGCAAAAAATAACCCTGATCAGAAACTAGTTGTAATTACAGATGAAGAAGGTTTTGAAAGTGAGTTTTATGGAATTATGTTTCCAAAAGGAAGTGAACTTACAGGAGATTTTGATAAAGCTGTAATAGCTGTCCTGGAAAATGGAACATATACAAAAATTTATAAAGAGTGGTTTGGTACAGAACCTGATGTAGATACAATATTAGCGCAACAATAAGTTTTAAGAATTAAATTGCGTGACTTCAAATAAAAAGTTACGCAATTTTGTTTTCACAAGGGGGGAACAAAATGGATTTTAGATTTGACATATTAGTAGAATATATTCCTTTCTTTTTGAAGGGAACACTTCTAACAATAGGCTTATCACTTATAGGAATACTAATAGGAACAATATTAGGGTTGTTAGTTGGTTTAGGAAAAATGATGAAAAACAAAGTAATTTCATTTATCTGCAGTTGCTATATAGTATTTTTCCGTGGAACACCATTATTTGTTCAAATCTTATTAATTCACTTTGGGGTAGTGCCTATGATCATCGGGCATACAAATGGGATAGTAGCCAGTATTATTGCCCTTTCTTTAATTGCAGGTGCATATATTTCTGAAATCTTCAGAGCAGGTATTCAGTCAATCGATAAGGGGCAAATGGAAGCATCACGTTCTCTTGGCATGAATCATGTCCAATCAATGAAAGATGTAATTCTACCGCAAGCTATTAAAAGAATGATACCTCCTTTAGGGAATGAGTTCATTGTTCTTATTAAAGAATCTTCCTTAGCTGCAATTGTTGCAACTCCTGAACTTATGTATTATGGTCGTGCTTTAGCAAGTCAATATTACCGCGTATGGGAACCGTATCTTACAGCTGCCCTTATTTATCTAGTGCTAACTACTACTTTAAGTTTCTTATTAAATCATCTTGAAAGAAGGTTGGCAACAGAATGATACAGGTAAAGAACTTAAAAAAATCATTTGGTACAAATGAAGTATTAAAGGATATCAATGTTGCCATTAAACCTCAGGAAGTTGTAGTAGTGATTGGACCATCTGGATCAGGAAAATCAACTTTTTTAAGATGCTTGAATTTACTTGAATTGATCACAGACGGTCGTGTGGCGATAGAAGGTATTGATATAACAGATAAGAAGACAGATATTAATAAAGTTAGAACCGAAGTAGGTATGGTATTCCAACAATTTAATTTGTTTCCCCATAAAACGGTAATGGAAAATATTATTCTTGCCCCTATGAGAGTGAGAAAGTTATCTTTAGAAAATGCAAAGATAAAAGGTTTAGATTTACTCCGTAAAGTTGGACTTGAAGAAAAGGCAAATGCGTATCCAGATTCTTTATCAGGTGGTCAAAAGCAACGAGTAGCTATTGCAAGGGCACTTGCGATGGAACCTAAAATTATGCTTTTTGATGAACCGACATCTGCATTAGATCCTGAAATGGTTGGAGAAGTACTGGAAGTGATGAAACAATTAGCAAAAGAGGGGATGACGATGGTAGTTGTTACTCATGAAATGGGATTTGCTCGAGAAGTAGGCGACCGCGTTATTTTTATGGATGGTGGTTTCATAGTGGAAGAAAATATTCCAAAAGAAATATTTGAAAACCCACAACACGATCGAACAAAATCCTTCTTAAGTAAGGTTCTCTAATCGGTTTCAAAATTTAAGAATCCAAACATGGGGTGAAAAAATGAATAGTCTTCCAGAATCATTAGAAAATCATCAAGTTTCGTTTAATGGGCAACAAAAGATATATTCGTTTCCAAATTTCATAAAATTCTTCTTTTTTAGTACTATAGGAATTTTTATGTTTTTTATTCCAATTAATATAAATGATAAAAATTCCATTCCTTTAGATCACTTGGTTACGTGGATTCGGTCATTTTCTAATACGGCAAATGCCTATTATGCAATGATATTAGTTGTTTTGGGTGCAGCCTACCCTTTTTACAAAAAAACATGGCGGAAAAGTAAAGTTGAAATGGTATTATCTGCTTTTAAAGTATTAGGGGCTATTGCTGCTTTTCTTGTATTGTTTGAAATCGGTCCAGCTTGGCTTATGGCAGAAGATATGGGGCCATACTGGTACTATAAATTACTTATTCCTATTGGAGTTCTCGTACCAATTGGTGCAATTTTTTTAGCAATGTTAGTTGGATATGGATTACTTGAGTTTATTGGTATTTTCATGCAGCCAATTATGCGTCCAATATGGAGAACTCCTGGTAGATCTGCTATTGATGCAGTTGCCTCGTTTGTTGGTAGTTATTCTATTGGTTTGTTAATAACGAACAGAATTTACAAGGAAGGTAAATATACAAAGAAAGAAGCAGTTATTATTGCAACGGGTTTTTCTACCGTGTCAGCTACATTTATGATTGTTGTGGCAAACACTTTAGACTTAATGCATATTTGGAATTTATATTTTTGGCTCACATTTTTAGTTACTTTTGTGGTAACAGCTATTACGGTGAGAATTTGGCCAATAAATAAAATGAGCGATGAGTATTACACAGAAGAAGGGTATCCAGAAGAAATTATAAAAGAGAATCGAGTAAAGTATGCATGGGAGCAAGCAATGCTTACTGCTCATAATGCTCCTAAATTAAAGACAAATATTTATGAGAATGTCAAAGATGGATTAGTTATGGCAATGGGTATTTTACCGTCTATTATGTCCATTGGATTATTTGGGTTAATATTGGCGAATTATACACCGGTGTTCGACTTTCTTGGTTATATTTTTTATCCATTAACTTGGATTCTTCAAATTCCAGAACCACTTCTAGCTGCAAAGGCTGCAGCCATTAACCTAATTGATATGTTTTTACCATCACTGGTTGTATTGGAGGCAAGTTTAGAAACTCGATTTATTATAGGATCTCTTTCCATCTCGACGATTCTATTCTTCTCTGCTTTGATACCTTGTATTCTATCAACGGAAATACCAATTAAGATGACGCATATATTAGCAATTTGGTTTTGGAGAACGATTTTAACGCTCATCATTGTTACACCACTTGTATTTTTATTCCTCTAAACTTTCAATGTGTGCAGCTGATATGTGTCTAGTACTACTTTTAATGGAGGTATGAAAACAATGAGTGAAAATATAGAAGTTGATCTTTTAATTAGTAATGCAGCAGAAATTATTACCTGTACTGGCGAAGGCATGTCTGGCATTGAAGTCCTAAAGAATACTTCGCTAGCTATTGCAAATGGCAAAATTATTGGAATCGGATTAGAACAAGAACTAAGCAAGAAGTTTGATATAGAAAATACACAAATAATTGATGCAACTGGAAAAGTAGTAGCACCTGGATTTGTAGATTGTCATACACATTTAGTATTTAACGGTACACGTGTAGAGGAATATTCAGCTAAACTGACTGGCGACAATCCTGAAAAATTAAAAGAACTGGGCATCACTACAGGACCTAATCGGACAATAGAATTAACGCGAGATGCTTCTATAGAAGATTTATTTCAACAATCTAAAAGAAGAATGTTATCTATGTTAAATTACGGAATTACTACAATAGAGAGTAAAAGTGGATATGGTTTAACAACCGAAAGTGAAATAAAAATTCTAGAAGTGGGTAGAAGGCTTGATAGAGAAACTCCTGTAGACGTACTGAATACATTTCTAGGAGCTCATGGTTTTCCAAAAGGCATGGAAAAGAACGAGTACCTTTCAATCATTATCAATGAAATGATTCCAGAAGTAGGCAAGCGCAATCTTGCGGAATTCTGTGATGCTTGGTGTGATGAAGGTTACTACACTGCAGATGAATCAAAACAAATATTGGAAGCAGCATTGCAATATGGAATGAAACCGAAGTTACATGCAGATGCATATTCCTACATAGGAGGGTCTGATTTAGCTGTAGAGATGAACATGGTTTCCGTAGATCATCTTAATTATACTCCTGTAGAAGTAATGGAAAGGCTTGCACAGTCCAAAGTTACGGGTGTGTTAATGCCGGCATTGGATTTTGCTGTTGGACATAAGCGTCCATTTGATGCGAGAAAAATGCTCGACACAGGAATGGAAATAGCTCTAGCAACTGATCTTTGTCCAGCGTGTTATACAGAGTCCATGCAATTTGTTATCAACCTAGCGTGTAGACTGTATAAATTTACCGTAGAAGAAGCAATAAAAGCAGCTACATATGGGGGTGCAAGAGCACTTAATTTAAATGATCGTGGTGTTATTGAGATTGGTAAACTAGCAGACTTACAGATTTGGGATATTCCCACGTATAAACATATAGCCTACGAGCTCGGAACTAACATAGTTGAAACAGTTATTAAAGACGGAAGAGTAGTAGTCAGTCGATAAAATAGGAGGGGTTATGGATGACGAAAAAACAATTCACTTCAGCTGCAGAAGAAGTAAAAGAAGAGCGCTTGCTCAATTTGTTTTTGGAACTTGCAAAAATTAATGGTCCGAGTACAAAGGAACAACTTGTAGCGGAATATTTAAAAAAAGCATTACCTGAGCTAGGATTTACTATTGTATTTGATGAAGCACATGAAAATTTCAATGGCGAAGTTGGTAATTTAATTGCTTGGCATGAGGGAACTGATGCATCTATTCCTCCACTATTTTTCTCTACACATATGGATACAGTACTTCCGACTGAGGGACTTAAACCAGTTATTAAAGACGGAGTTATCTATTCTGATGGAACAACTATATTGGGTGCAGATGATCGGGCGGCATTAGCAGCATATCTAGAAGGAATTCGGGCGGTTATTGAAAGTGGGATACCACATGGGCCTATAGAATTTGTTTTAACAGTTAATGAGCAACCAGGGCTTGTTGGAGCCAAATATATGGATTATTCAAAGATTAAGAGTAAAGCAGGTTACATTTTTGATAGTAGTGGTGATGTCGGTCAAATAATTTTAAAGGGTCCATACAGTAGTCGTATCTGGTTAGAAGTTGAGGGAAATGCCGCACATATTGCACTAAATGCAGATGAAGGAAATAGTGCATTTCTTATAGCTGCAAATGGTCTGTTAAATATGAAGCTTGGTACCATTGATGAAGAGACATTAGCTAATATAGGTATTATTAATGGTGGAGAATTAACATCCATTATTCCTGGTTCTGTGACGGTGGCTGGTGAAGTACGAAGTTTTTCTAAAGAAAAATTAGACCGCCAGCTAAAGCATATGGAGGAAGTAATGCAGGAGGCAGCTCGAAAAAGTGGTGGCAAAGTCAATGTCCGTTTTGAAAAGAAATATAGTGGATTTGATATTCCAAAGGATCACATTTTAACCTCAACTGTTGAAAGATCCGCTAGAAACATACATGTAAATCCATATTTAACAGAAACATTAGGTGGTGCAGACACAAATATACTAAACGAAAATGGTTTGACTTGTATTACCTTGGGAAATGGTTTTCAAAATATCCATTCCTTTAGAGAATGTATAAGCATAGAAAACTTAATAAATACAGGTAGACTAACAGCTGAATTAATAGAACAATGGTATGAGACCCATAAATAAATATTCTAGTTAGCAGCAGACATAGGGAGTGAACTTACAATGAGAAGCGAAGTAGTAGTTGAATTAGATGGACGCACATTAGATCGACATAAAATTGAAAGTGCAGTTTATAGAGGCGCAAAGGTAAATGTACCAGAGGCTGATTTAATAAGGGTACGTGCAAGTCGAGAAAGGATTGAAAAACAGCTTAGAGATGGAAAAGTGATCTATGGAGTTAATACTGGCTTTGGAAAATTAAGCGATATCGAAATAGAAAAAGAAGATATAGCGAAATTACAATTAAATTTACTACGAGCAGATGCAGTGGGGGTAGGGGACCCTCTACCAACGCCTATTGTACGGGCGATGATGGTTCTTCGTGCTAATGCACTAGCAAAAGGTTTTTCAGGAATAAAAGAAGACACACTCCTATTGTTAGTCGATATGATCAATAAAGGTGTTCACCCTGTTGTACCTAGTAAGGGATCTGTTGGAGCAAGTGGTGACTTGGCACCGTTAGCACACGTGGCAATAGTTTTAATAGGTGAGGGAAAAGCCGAATATGAAGGGGAAATACTTTCAGGTGCCGAAGCGCTAGAACGAGCAGGTTTAAACCCTGTTTCTTTAGAGGCAAAAGAAGGACTTGCTTTAATCAATGGTACACAGGCGATGACTGGAGTTGGGGTTGTTACGCTTAATGAAGCAGAGCGTGTAGGCTTAGCCGCGGATATGGCTGCATGTTTAACGATGGAAGCACTGCAAGGAATAATCTCTGCTTTTGATAGTGAATTATTAGCTGTACGCCCACATCCGGAAATGGAGTTCGTAGCTTCCCGAATGAGAAATTGGTTGGAAGGCAGTAAAAGAATTACACACCAAGGGGAAGTACGAATGCAAGATGCATACTCCATTCGATGCATTCCACAAGTTCATGGTGCGTCTTGGCAAGCGTTTAATTACGTAGAAGAAAGACTAAAAATTGAAATAAATTCTGCTACAGATAACCCAATTATTTTAGAGAACGGGGAAATCATTTCTGGTGGACATTTTCATGGTCAGCCTATTGCATTAGCAATGGATTTTTTGAAGGTTGGAGCTGCAGAGTGGGCGAATATTTCAGAAAGAAGAACGGAACGTCTAGTTAATCCCCAACTAAGTGGGTTATCGCCATTTTTAGCAATGGATCCGGGTTTAGAATGCGGCTTAATGGTTCCGCAATATGCTGCAGCTGCTCTAGTATCTGAAAACAAAGTTCTTGCTCATCCAGCAAGTGTTGATTCCATCCCAACGTCAGCTAATCAGGAAGACCATGTTAGTATGGGGACAATTGGATCACGCCAAGCACGCGAAATAGTTCATAACAGCGCGAGAGTCATTGCTATTGAACTAATATGTGCTTCCCAAGCCATTTACTTAGAGAAAGCAGAAAACCAAATTGCACCAGCGACAAGGGATTACTTGGAAAAAGTTCGAAAAATTTGCCCTCCATTAGAAAGTGACAGAGCAATCTCCGACCAAATGGAAGCGTTGGCCCAGTATATCTTACGTGAAGACGTATTAAAATAAAGTGTCAATTGGACTGTTAGGTCGGTTATTATTTTTGGTTATTTAATAATAACATTGTAAATAGTAATAGAAAAAGAGATTATGGATTGACCATAATCTCTCAGATTGTCGACAAAAGGAATCGAGGGTTCGTTATCTCGATACCTTTTGTCATTATTTATGTATTTTAATAGGACGACCTAATTTGGAGTAGAGGTTTTCGACCAATAAATAATTGAAGGAGAAATCTATTGCTGCCTCTAGTTAACCAGTAGAACCAGTTGGTCAATCGTCAGCATCTCCCTTATTGTTAAGTTTCAATGATTTATTTTCTGTCATCATAATCCATATTGAATGAATAGTATGTTTTTATGTAGATCCTTAACTTTTATTATTATGTAATTATTCAATATATTGAATGTAGTGGAAGGCGGCGACTCCAGCCGGAATAGCATGAGCTGAAGACCCTGGACTGAGCGAAGCGAGGGAAGCGGCTGAAGCCATGCCGGCGGAAAGCGTCCGCCTGGAGCGGAAACTTCAATTCTATTTATCATTTTTTATTTTAGAAAAAAGACTATAGATAAAGTTTGTCTATAGTCTGAGAGATTATGGTTTGACTAAAATCTCTTTTTCTACTAGATCTCTTTTCGTAAACTAGAAGAAAGAATATTTAATTCTTCCCGATATTTAGTTATTGTTCGTCTAGAGATTGTTATTCCTTTTTCTGTATTAAAATAATCGGCAATTTTTTGGTCGGATAACGGTTTACGTTTATTTTCTTTCTTAATAATGTTTTCTAAAAGTTGTTTAACTTCTCTTTGAGAGATAGAACTTCCATCCTCTGTCTCAAGCTTGGAAGTAAATAACATCCGAACATCGAAAGTACCATGGGGAGTTTGAATAATTTTATTCATAGTTGCTCTGCTGACAGTAGATTCATGCATTTCAATTTCAGCCGCAACATCTTTTAAAGTTAATGGCTTTAATGAACAAAAACCTTCTTTGAAAAAACTTTCTTGTTTTTTTATTAGCACTTTTATTATTTTTAAAATAGTTTCCCGGCGTTGCTCTATACTGCTTATCAACCATTTGTAGCTGGCATATTGATTAGAAATATAGTGTGATGATTCATCCTTAATGTTTAATAAAGAGGAATAGTCTTGATTAAGACTTATTTTTGGTAAATAGCTTTCATTTAAATAATGTACTAGTTTTCCTTCCTTAAATTCTACAACGATGTCTGGTACTGCATATTCAACTTTGAAATCCGATAAGTGTGTGCAAGGCTTTGGGTTAAGTGTTTGTATAAACTCATATATTTCTTTTACTTTCTCTAATGATATTTTCATAACTCGAACAATATCGTTCCACTTTCTATTCGCTAATAAGTCTAGGTGATTTTCAATTACTTCTTTAGCCAATAGCTGATTTGGATAATTGTATGTTACTTGTAACTGCAAGCACTCTTGTAAACTTCTAGCACCGATACCAATTGGTCCAATTTCTTGTAGTAGATGAATTCCTCTTTTAACGGTTTTCTCGTCATAGCTGGCACTTTCATCTAAACGTAAATAACCGCTATCATCTAAATTGTGAATTAGATAAGAAAGGAGTTGCTGATCTTCTTCTTTGTATTGAAATCTAACTTGTTCACATAGCTTTTGCCTCATCCCGATTTCTTTATTTCTTATATAGTCAAGCTGTTCTGATGTAGAATGGGTAGAAATTGTTTTCTTACCGGTTCTATCGATATACGCTAAATCTGTTATCTTTTCATTTAATTCTATTAACGGATTCTCTGACTCTTGTTCTTTTATGAATTGATATAAATCGTACGTAGAGAATTGTAACAGTTCTATAGCTTGTCGTAACTGATATGTCATAACTAGGCCTAGTTCTTGCCTATGGTTAAGAATCAATTCCATACATCAGCCTCCTCTAGTATTCACGAAAGCGTTTTCATAATTATACAATATATTCTGATAATTTTCGACAAAGAAATAATAATAAAATTGTTCTTCCGTGACAATTGAAAAGAAAAGAGCAAAAACAATAATATTTTTGCTCTTCTAAATAGGTTAAATTCACTAACTAGATGATTCTATTTAAAATTTTCTTTTGTTAACTAGCTTCATTGCTTTTTGCGTGTTTGCAAAATGCCATTTTGTTATGGATTTTAAAAATGCTTCTCCATGCTTAAAATAAATTTTTGCTGCGATTTCATCCACTTTTGAGCTGGCGCCTTTGGGAATTGTTATTTCAGCCATTTCACTAAGACGATCCATTTCCTTTAAAAAAGCATATCTTGCAATAATGGAAGCTGCCGCCACAGAAACATGAAGTTGCTCAGCTTTTGTAGAGAAGAGTACGTTTTCACGAATAATTTCTTTTTCCGTTTTAATATGATTATAGTAAATACCACGCTCAGCAAACTGGTCAATCAAAATATATGCGGGTTTCTCTGGGTTTATCTTATTTAATACATGCTTGAGTGCTTGGTTATGCATGAGTGCTTTTATTTTTCCTTGGGACCATCCTCGTCCTTGTATATCATTGTATTTTTCGTTTTTTAATACTAGAACACTGTGTTTTAATGTAGCCATTAAATCCGGTGCCATATTACGCATCACATCATCTGTAAGCATTTTGGAATCTTTTACTCCAAGTTCTTTCACTAATTCTATTTGGTCTTCACGTACAAAACAGGCAGCAACTGTTATAGGGCCAAAATAATCACCCGTTCCAGTTTCATCCGATCCTATGACAGATAGAGAAGATAAATTAGGTGGTAATATATCACCTTTTGTCGAGACAGTAACTTTATCTATAGGTTTTCCCCATAAAGAAGCTTCGCGTGACGCTCCATTGCCTTGGAACATAACTTTGCCAGATTTATAAACAGTTACTGCAGTATCGGCTAGCTTTGCTGCAAAAACTACACCTGGGGCTGATCTTTCAACTTTATTATTCTTATAGTGAAACATCACTTTTTCAATTTCATCGGGTGGTAATACTAGTACTACATTTGACATTCGATTGTTCCTTTCTTCACATAAGAATCTATTTCGTGTTATTATAATTAATAGGATTTTCTGGGGGAGGGTATGTCTTTGTCAGAACAACAAAAAACAAGAATTTCTGTTGATATATATGGACAGAATTATACAATGGTAGGTACCGAAGCTTCTGGACATATGCGTCTTGTAGCCTCCATGGTAGATGATAAAATGAGAGAAATACATTCTCATAATAGTCAACTAGATATTGCTAAACTTGCAGTATTAACAGCCGTGAATGCAGTAAACGATTACATAAAAGTAAAAGAACAATTAGAGCTTCTTGAAGAAGAAGTGAAAAAGTTAAAGGACTGAAAAAATGTTAGATATTCTGATTTTAATATTATTAGTTGCTGGTATAATTACTGGCGCAAAACGAGGGTTAATTGTTCAGCTTATTCATATGACTGGTTTTATCATCGCGCTGATTGTCGCCTATACATATTATAAACCACTTGCTGATAAATTTGTTTTATGGATTCCTTTTCCTGCAGTAACAGCGGGATCTAAGCTTACTTTTGCAGTAGAAAGTTTAGATTTAGATCAAACATTTTATCGTATAATTGCATTTGCACTTATTTTTATTGTAGTAAAGTTTGCATTGCAGTTATTAGCTTCCATGTTTGATTTTTTAAAGTATTTGCCTATACTTGGTTTTATAAGCAATATTGTTGGTGCCGTTTTAGGTTTTATAGAATTTTATTTTATTTTATTTGTTGTGCTCTACGTTTTTGCGTTATTGCCGATAGATTTAATTCAGAATTTAATATCAAAATCTATTTTAACGTCTTGGATGTTAGATCATACACCTTTTCTATCGGAAACAGTAAAAAATTGGTGGTATATTTATATCGAAAAATAACTTCTCTCAGTAGAGGGAAGTTTTTTTTGAATACCTAAACTTTAGCGCTTAGCTAATAATAATATCGAATTGAGCAAGTGCTTGCTTTTATGGACGGAAAGAGGTATTTATATTGGATAAAAAGACGATTATTAAAACTTTAGAAAAGATTGCATTATATATGGAGTTACAAGGAGAAAATCCTTTTAAAGTTTCTGCATTTCGCAAAGCTGCCCAAGTAATAGAATTAGATTCAAGAAGTCTTTCAGAAATGGATAATATTCTTAAACTTAAGGGAATCGGTGCTGCGACAGGAACCGTTATAGAAGACTTAATGAATAAGGGAGAATCCTCCTTACTTATGGAACTACAAAAATCAGTACCAAGTGGATTACTTCCTATGTTAAAAATACCAGGTCTTGGTGGTAAGAAAATTGCAAAGCTATATAAAGAATTACAAGTAGATTCAATAGAAGCGTTAAAAGAAGCTTGTGAATCACATAAGGTTCAAAAGCTTCCTGGATTTGCTGCAAAGACAGAAGTGAAAATACTTGCCGAACTAGAAAACTTTCAAGCGAAACCTGAAAGAAGTGCAGTTTGGCTATTGGAGCCAATTGTTGAATTAATTAATGAGAAGCTTTCACATATTTCTGCAATTGAAAAATTTTCTGTCGCAGGTTCATATAGAAGGATAAAGGAAGCCAGTAAGGATATCGATTTTATCATTGCAACAAAATTCCCAATCGAAGTTAGAGAAGAGCTATTAAAAGTACTTCCAGTTTTAAAAATTATTGCTGCTGGTGATACAAAAGTTTCTATTACACTTGATGTAGAAAATGAAATAGACGTTGACTTTCGTTTAGTGAACAGTGATCAATTTGCTTCTGCCCTCAACCATTTTACAGGTTCAAAGGATCATAATATCAAAATGAGACAAATTGCAAAGGACCGAGGGATGAAGATAAGTGAATATGGTGTGGAGTTAGAAGATGGGACTGTTCAGCACTTTCAATCTGAGGAGGAGTTCTATGCATTTTTCGATTTGCCGTTTATACCACCAACAGTTCGAGAAGATGGCTTAGAGTTTACAAAGCTAGAACAGTTACCACTACTAGTAACGTTAGAGGACATAAAAGCAGATCTTCATATGCATACTACATGGTCGGATGGAGCTTATTCCATTGAAGAAATGGTGGAAGCTTGTCGAGCTAAAGGATATTCGTACATAGTCATTACTGATCATTCCGATTATTTAAAAGTAGCAAATGGACTATCTAGAGAGCGTTTGTTACATCAAATAGAAACAGTTCGCAATATAAACGAAAAGTATACAGATATTGAAATATTTGCGGGTACAGAAATGGATATACTTCCTGATGGGTCGCTGGACTTTGATGAGGATATTTTAAAACAATTGGATTTTGTTATTGCTTCGATCCATTCAAGCTTTAGTCAACCCCAGGATAAAATAATGGAGCGTTTATTTAATGCAATTAAAAATCCATATGTACACATGATTGCACACCCAACGGGAAGAATTATTGAAACACGTAATGGATATAATCCAGATGTCCCGACTTTAATCGATTGGGCAAAGGAATATGGAAAAATACTCGAGCTCAATGCTAGCCCATATCGTTTAGATTTAAATACAGAATATTTAAAGCTAGCAAAGGAATCTGGTGTTCCTATTGCCATAAATACAGATGCTCATCATATCAACCAACTAAAATACATGGATATTGGTGTGCGCTATGCACAAAAAGCTTGGTTATCTAAAGAAGAAATTGTGAATACATGGACTTTAGAAAAATTTAAGCAATTTATAACGAAATAAATAGGAGGTGCCTTAGTGATAACTGAAAGAGCACTGAAAACATTAGAATATTATAAAATAAGAGAAGAGTTATCGAGATACTGTACGTCTTCAATAGGAAAAAGTCATATAGATGCGCTTGTTCCTTCTGTAGATTACGCGGAAGTAACAAAGCTTTTGGAAGAAATGGATGAAGGATTAACTGTACTGCGTTTACGAGGAAATGTGCCAATGGGTGGCATTACAGATATTCGTCCTCATGCTAAAAGAGCTCAAATCGGTGGTATGTTGAGTCCGATGGAGTTGATGGAAACGGCAAGCACAATCCGTGCGAGTAAAATTTTACGTCAATTTCTAGAAAATGTAGCGGAATCAGAAGATGTAGAGATAGCTCATCTTCTAGAGAAAAAGGATGCAATGCCTATTCTTACTGCGTTAGAACATGAAATTAATAATTGTATTGATGAAAATGGTACTGTTTTAGATAGCGCTAGTAGTACATTGCGGTCTATTCGTCAGCAGCTACGTATTTATGTAGGACGGGTTCGTGAAAAATTAGAGAGCTATACAAGAGGTGCCAATGCATCCAAAATGTTGTCGGATTCAATTATTACGATTCGTAACGACCGCTATGTTATTCCAGTGAAATCAGAATATAGAAGTCATTATGGTGGAATCATTCATGATCAATCCTCTTCCGGACAAACACTTTTTATTGAACCATCTGCAGTTGTTCAATTGAATAATGATATACGGGGCTTGAAAGTAAAAGAACAAGAAGAAATTGAACGAATATTAATTAAGCTAACAGCAGAGGTGGAAATAGTCGGCCATGAAATCTTCCAATTAGTAAATATACTAGGTGAAATTGACGCTATTTTAGCTAAAGCAAAATATGGGCAAGCCGAGAAATGTACGATGCCGTTAATTAATAACGAAGGGTATATAAGGTTAGTAAAGGCAAGACACCCACTTATTCCTATAGACACTGCCGTAACAAATACAATTGAATTTGGAAGAGATATTACTGCTATTGTTATTACTGGTCCCAATACAGGTGGTAAGACGGTTACACTAAAAACAGTAGGTTTATGTACGTTGATGGCACAGAGTGGAATACCTATTCCTGCCTTAGACGGTTCTGAAGTTGCTTTGTTTGAAACTGTATTTGCTGACATTGGGGACGAGCAATCAATTGAACAAAGTTTAAGTACCTTCTCTTCTCACATGGTCAATATAGTTGATATTTTAAAAAAATATGATGAAAAATCTTTAATATTATTTGACGAGCTTGGAGCAGGTACAGATCCTCAAGAAGGGGCAGCCCTTGCTATATCTATTTTGGATGCTGTTCATGGAACGGGAGCACGCGTGATGGCGACTACTCATTATCCTGAACTAAAAGCATATGGCTATAATCGTCCAGGAGTCGCAAATGCAAGCGTGGAGTTTGATATTGAAACATTAAGTCCCACTTATAAATTGTTAATCGGAGTACCAGGGCGCAGTAATGCATTTGAAATCTCTGAACGACTAGGACTTCCAACACATATTATTGCACAAGCTCAATCCTTTACCGGTACAGACCGTGGGGAAGTCAATTCCATGATAGCATCTCTTGAAGAAAGTAGAAGACAAGCAGAAAGAGATGCAGAAGAAACTGAAGAACAGTTAGAAGAAGCACGTCAAGTAAAAGAAGAGCTAGAACAAAAACTTTCAGATCTTGATAAGAAGAAAGAGCAATTAGAGCAAAAAGCAAAAGAGAAAGCGAAGAAAATTATAGAAGAAGCAAGACAAGAAGCCGACGAGATTATTAGCGAGTTACGAAAAATGCAAGCAAATACGCATAAGCTTGTAAAAGAACATGAACTAATTGATGCAAAAAAACGTTTGGAAGAGGCTTTACCAAACAATCCGGTATTGAAAAAACAAAAGAAATTAAATGAAAAAATGAAAGAACTAAAAGCAGGTGATGAAGTAAAGGTGCTTAGTTTTGGTCAAAAAGGTACTTTACTTGAGAAGCTATCCAACTCGGAGTGGTCAGTACAAATAGGCATGTTAAAGATGAAACTAGATGAATCAGACTTGGAATATATAAAACCTGAAAAACAAAAACAAACAGTATCAGTAAATGCGGTTAGAGGTAGAGACTCTCATGTAAAACTAGAGCTAGATCTTCGAGGAGAACGGTATGAAGATGCCATTATCCGCACAGAAAAATATTTGGATGATGCAATTCTTGCAAACTATCCACGTATTTCCATTATTCACGGGAAAGGTACAGGTGTTTTAAGACAAGCCATTCAACAATATTTGAAAAACCACTCTCGTGTGAAAAGTTATCGATATGGAGAAGCAGGAGAAGGTGGGCATGGAGTTACTGTAGTTGAATTAAAGTAAAATATAAAATATTGAAACCTTTTATTTTGTTGAACGTAGAGTAAGAAAAGTTTAAAGGGGTTATTTAAATGATACTATTAAGTTTTTGGTCGAACCCACTTGTGGAGTCTGCTGGCTATTTTAGCGTAGTCATATTGTGCTTAGTCGTTTCCATGGTAATATTTGAAATCGTAACAAAGTATAAAAATTGGGTAGAAATCAAAAACGGGAATTTAGCTGTTGCAATGGCAACTGGAGGGAAAATATTTGGTGTATGTAATATTTTTCGTTACTCAATAGATCAACATAATTCACTCTTTGAAATGATTGGATGGGGAGGGTTTGGTTTTTTCCTGCTCATCATTGCATATTGGTTATTTGAATTTTTAACACCCTCTTTTAATGTGGACAAAGAAATTGAACAGGACAACCGTTCTGTTGGTTTTATTTCTCTCATAATATCCGTAGGTTTGTCATTTGTTATCGGTGCAAGTATTTCATAGGAGAGATAAAAATGGAAAAATTATCGAAAGTGTTAATAGCGGTAGGCATATGTTTTGTTATAGTCGGAATAGTATATGTAGTAATAAATTAAGAATGAGCAGCCAACTCATTCTTTTTTTTACAAGGAATTGAATTGTCATTCATTTTTCATTATAATAAAAAATAGGAATATTCACGCTATTATAAAACAAAGGGGGTTTTTATAATGACAGAAAGAATATGGTTAGCAAATTATCCACCTGAAATACCGCATTCGCTAAATTATGAAGCTATTCCAATTCAAGAGTATCTAACTAGAGCGTATAAAAAATTTCCATCTAATGTAGCTATTCATTTCATGGGGAAGGATATTACGTACAAAGAGCTCTATGAATCTTCTTTGAAGTTTGCAAATTACCTGCAAACTTTAGGGGTTCAAAAAGGTGATCGGGTTGCTATTATGCTGCCAAACTGTCCGCAAGGAGTTATTGGATACTACGGTGCGCTTTATGCAGGTGCCATTGTCGTGCAGACAAACCCATTGTATACGGAAAGAGAAATATCCTACCAAATGAAGGACTCAGGTGCGAAAGTAATATTAGCATTGGACATTTTATTCCCTCGGATTTCTAAGGTTTTGAAAGAGACAGAGCTTGAAAATATTATTATTACAGGTATTAAAGATTACTTACCTTTCCCTAAAAATGTAGTATATCCTTTTATTCAAAAGAAGCAATACGGATTTAGTGTAAAAGTTGAACATCGTGGAATGAATCATTTATTCCCTGAAATTATGAAAGTCGCTAAGGCTGAACCTATTAAGCTTTCTTTTGATTTTGAAGTAGATATTGCACTTTTACAGTATACAGGTGGAACAACTGGATTCCCAAAAGGTGTTATGTTGACACATAAAAATCTAGTTTCGAATACTGCTATGTGTACAGCATGGATGTATAAATGTAAAGAGGGAGAAGAAAGTATTTTAGGTGTCCTACCATTTTTTCATGTTTATGGTTTGACAACTGTCCTTATTTTCTCTGTAATGTTAGGAAATAGAATGATATTATTACCTAAATTCGACGTGGAGACCGCTCTTAAAACGATTGATAAGCAAAAACCAACAATCTTTCCTGGAGCTCCAACAATATATATAGGGTTATTAAATCATCCTGATATTCAAAAATACGATCTCTCTTCAATTGTTGCTTGTCTAAGTGGTTCAGCACCATTACCAGTCGAAGTGCAAGAAAAATTTGAAAAAGTTACGGGAGGTAAATTAGTAGAAGGCTATGGATTAACAGAAACTTCCCCAGTTACACATGCAAATTTAATCTATAGTGATGAACGCATTAAAGGTTCTGTTGGTATTCCTTGGCCAGATACGGATGCTGCAATTTTTAATGTTGATTCAACGATTCCGCTTCCTCCAGGTGAGATAGGTGAAATAGCTGTAAAAGGACCTCAAGTAATGAAAGGCTATTGGAATCGTCCGGAGGAAACAGCAATGACAATGCGTGACGGATGGTTTTTAACTGGTGATTTAGGGTATATGGGTGAAAACGGTTTCTTTTACGTCGTTGATCGCAAAAAAGATATGATCATAGCAGGGGGATACAATATTTATCCACGGGACGTTGAAGAAGTATTATATGAACACCCTGCAATACAAGAATGTGTAGTAGCAGGTGTCCCTGATCCTTATCGTGGGGAAACAGTTAAAGCATTTATCGTATTAAAAGAAGGTGCAAGTGTTACAGAAGAGGAGTTAAACAAGTTCTGTCGTGACAATCTAGCTGCTTTTAAGGTTCCAAGAATCTATGAATTTAGAAAAGAACTACCAAAAACAGCAGTTGGAAAGATTTTAAGAAGAACGCTAATAGAACAAGAAAAAGAAAAATTAAAACAAGCACTAGAGGCATAATTGTAGATTGACATTCAGAAAAATTAAATATAATATAAAAATATGAATGAATCATCATTCATATTTTTATTTTGGTGGTGAATTCATTGAAGAAAGACAAGCCTAAATATAAACAAATTATCGATGCGGCAATTATTGTTATCGCAGAAAATGGCTATCATCAATCGCAAGTTTCCAAAATTGCGAAACAAGCAGGTGTAGCTGACGGGACAATCTATTTATATTTTAAGAACAAGGAAGATATTTTAATCTCAGTTTTCGAAGAGAAGATGGAGATGTTCGCAGAAAACTTAAAAGTTATTTTAAAAGAAAACACGACATCTTCAGAAAAATTGTTTAAAATGATCGAAAATCATTTTAATGTATTAGCAGAAGATCATCATTTAGCAACAGTGACTCAATTAGAATTAAGACAATCGAATTTAGCATTACGACTAAGAATCAATGAGATACTAAAAAACTATCTAGTATTATTGGATACTATCTTAAAAGAAGGAATTGAAAATGGCGAATTTGATCCAACGATCGATATCCGCTTAGCAAGACAGATGGTTTTTGGTACAATTGATGAGACGACTACTACTTGGGTAATGAATGAGTATAAGTATGATTTAGTTGCCTTAACTGATAAAGTACATCGTCTATTATTTAAGGGGTTAAAAGCATAACAAAGGGGAAGGTGAACAGATGGAATTTTTGACATGGACTATCGAGGACGGAGTAGCTACTGTTACGTTTAACCGTCCGCCAGCAAATGCGTTGGCAAGAGGAGTTATTTTAGAAATAAATGAATTACTGGATGCAGTAGAAAATGATGAATCTGTTCGAGTTATATTGTTGAAGGGAGAAGGGAGATTCTTTTCTGCTGGAGCAGATATTAAGGAATTTACTTCTATTTCAACAGGGGCAGAATTTTCAGAATTGGCAGCAAATGGTCAATCTATTTTCGAAAGATTAGAAACCTTCTCAAAACCTGTCATAGCTGCAATTCATGGAGCCGCACTTGGTGGTGGTCTTGAATTAGCAATGAGCTGTCATATTAGACTAGTAGCAGAGAATGCTAAGCTAGGACTCCCTGAGTTACAGCTAGGATTGATACCAGGCTTTGCAGGAACGCAACGTCTACCACGTTATGTTGGCTTTGCAAAAGCAGCTGAAATGTTATTAACAAGTGAGCCAATAAGTGGGAAAGATGCTGCGCAATTCGGGCTTGCTAATCATGCTTACCCAGAAGAGGAATTATTTGATCGAGCACAAGAGCTTGCATATAAAATTGCAAAGAAAAGTCCAATTGCTGTTAAAGCAGCACTTGAAATGCTTCAGTATGTGAAGCCTGCATCGTACTATGAAGGGGTAAAAGCCGAAGCAAATGCTTTTGGAACTGTTTTTGTTTCAGAAGATGCAAAAGAAGGTATTACTGCCTTTTTAGAAAAAAGAAATCCTGTATTTAAAGGGAAGTAAAAATAATAATCTAATGCATTAGGAGGAATTCTAAATGAATATTTATGTTTTAGTAAAACGTACATTTGATACAGAAGAAAAAATTGTTGTGAGCGGTGGCAAAATTCAAGAAGATGGAGCAGAATTCATCATCAACCCTTACGATGAATATGCGATTGAAGAAGCAATCCAAGTTCGCGACGCACAAGGTGGAGAAGTTACTGTACTTACGATTGGTGGAGAAGATGCGGAGAAACAATTACGCACTGCTCTAGCGATGGGTGCCGATAAAGCTGTTCTTATCAATACAGAAGATGATGTAGAAGAATTGGATCAATTCACAGCTGCTTATATTATCTCAGAGTATTTAAAAGATAAAAATCCTGATTTAATTTTAGCAGGAAATGTTGCAATTGATGGTGGCTCTGGTCAAGTTGGTCCGCGTGTCGCAGAATTATTAGGGATCAATTATGTTACAACTATTACTAATTTAGAAATTGATGGGACTACAGTGACTATCAAACGTGATGTGGAAGGTGATACTGAGGTACTTGAAACTTCTTTACCACTATTAGTAACGGCTCAACAAGGGCTAAACGAACCGCGATACCCTTCGTTACCAGGAATTATGAAAGCGAAGAAAAAACCTTTAGAAGAAGTGGAATTAGATGATTTAGATATAGACGAAGACGATGTAGAAGCGAAAATTGAAACAATTGAAATTTATTTACCTCCTAAAAAGGAAGCGGGAAAAATATTGGAAGGCGAATTAGCTGACCAAGTTAAAGAGTTAGTTCATTTACTTCATTCAGAAGCAAAAGTGATTTAATCTTTTTCTTCAGTATTGTTTTCCACTTATAAGTGGAATCTGAATTCGAACGAATTTATATTTAAAATGGGAGGAAATTAACATGTCTAAAAAAGTATTAGTATTAGGAGAAGCACGTGAAGGTGCTCTACGTAATGTATCATACGAAGCAATTGCTGCTGCAAAACAAATTTCAAGTGGCGGAGAAGTCGTTAGTGTTCTCTTAGGAGATTCAGTGAAGGATTTAGCTGTTGAATTAGGAAAATTTGGTGCAGACCGTGTTATAACTGTAGAGCATCCGCATTTAAAACAATATACTTCTGATGGTTACGGGCAAGCTTTACTTGCTGTAGTAGAACAAGAAAAACCAGAAGCTATTGTTTTTGGACATACTGCACTAGGTAAAGACTTATCACCAAAAATTGCTAGTAAATTACAAGTTGGTTTAGTATCGGATGTTACATCAATTGAGGGCGAAGGTGATTCAGCAATATTTGTTCGCCCAATTTATTCTGGTAAAGCATTTGAAAAGGTTAAAGTAAAAGAAGGAATTGAGTTTATTACGATTCGTCCAAACAATATTGCACCACTTGCAAAAGATGACAGTAAATCAGTTGATGTCTCTTCTTTATCCGTTGATATTACGAATCTAAGAACTATTATTAAAGAAGTAGTTCGTAAATCTTCAGAGGGTGTTGACTTATCAGAGGCGAAAGTAGTTGTTGCTGGTGGACGTGGAGTGAAGAGTGAAGAAGGTTTCGCGCCATTAAAAGAGCTAGCAGATGTTTTAGGTGGAGCAGTTGGAGCATCACGTGGTGCTTGTGATGCAGATTACTGTGACTATTCTCTTCAAATTGGTCAAACTGGAAAAGTTGTAACTCCAGACCTTTATATTGCAGCAGGTATTTCAGGAGCTATCCAACATTTAGCAGGTATGTCTAACTCAAAAATCATCGTTGCTATTAACAAGGATCCAGAAGCAAGTATTTTCAAAGTAGCTGACTACGGTATTGTTGGAGACCTTTTTGAAGTAATCCCAATGCTGACGGAAGAATTCAAACAACTTAAAGTAAATGCTTAAAAGCAACTCGGCTCTCTTTGGAGCCGAGTTTTTGCTTGTAGGAGAGTAAGGGAAGTGGGATGGCACTGAAGGGGTTGTCCAATAAATAAGAAAATCGTTGAAACGACTCCCTTTCCCCGGGCTCTTTGAGGAACGCACACTCGCTAAGGAATGTGCCTTTTTCAGAGATTTTTAAGATATTGTTTTGAGAAGCCGCTCGACTCCTGCGGGAAAAGCGATACAGACAAGACCTCCACACGAAGCGAAGGCACTGAAAAACTCTTCATGGTATAGCTTAGCGAGTATATGAACGACATTTCGTTCACATACTCACTTTTTGCCTGGAAACCGTTGATTTCCGTTCTAGGCGGACGCTTTCCGCCAGCATGGCTTCAGCCGCTTCCTTCGCTACGCTCAGTCCAGGGTCTTCAGCTCATGCAATTCCGGCTGAAGTCGCCGACTTCCGCTACAATCAACTATTGTATACTTACAATTAAACTTTTCTTCTATCTAAAAAAACATCGTTTTCCTGTATAATAAATTTAAGTAAATGCATGTAGGCGCTCCCTATAATTTTAACCCAAGATACCATCAATTAAAGTCCATACATAGAGATTTAGAAATAGACAAAGAAATAAGGCACATTCTGTTAAAATTGAACAGAATGTGCCTTATTATTGCCCTTCAGAAAATAATTACGTCATTTATAACGTAAGTTTTTCAGTGCACTCAAGCGAGATCTGTGAAGGAGGATCGTTGCTCGCTCACGGAAAGCGAGTGGTAGCAAGTGGTAAGCTTCGGGAAACAATTGCTTCAACATGTGTGAAGCTAATATGTAGATGTAGCAATATGAGTCTGCTATAATCTATTTATAGTTAACCAAAGGAGGAATTTTTTAATGGCAATAGTTCACGGAACAGATCAAACCTTCTCTACAGAAGTGGAAAAAGGATTAGTATTAGTAGATTTTTGGGCAACATGGTGTGGGCCTTGTAAAATGATTGCTCCTGTTTTAGAAGAAATGGATGCTGAAATGAGCGATAAAGTAAAAATCGTAAAAGTAGATGTAGATGAAAACCAAGCAACTGCAAGTCAATTTGGTATTATGTCTATCCCAACTTTAGTATTATTTAAAGATGGTCAACCAGTAGACAAAGCAGTTGGCTTCCAACCAAAAGAAGCATTGGTTCAATTTGTAGAGAAAAACGCATAATATTAAGCCGGGTGTCCTGAATGGTGCCCGGTTTTTTTAAACAGGTGATAATATGAATGATTTAATTCAACAGAAGTGTGCAATTTTACCAGATCAACCAGGTTGTTATTTAATGAAGGATCGACAAGGTACGATTATCTATGTCGGTAAAGCAAAGATACTAAAAAATCGTGTTCGTTCCTATTTTACGGGATCTCACGACGGAAAAACTCAAAGACTTGTTCAAGAAATAGTTGACTTCGAATATATCGTTACATCGTCTGAATTAGAAGCATTAATACTTGAGCTTCATCTTATTAAAAAACATGACCCCAAGTACAATGTCATGTTAAAGGACGATAAGACGTATCCATACATTAAAATTACAGCTGAAAAGAACCCTAAACTTATTATTACGAGACAAGTAAAAAAAGATAAAGGGAAATATTTTGGCCCCTACCCTAATTCTCACGCCGCTCATGAAACAAAAAAGCTACTGGACAGATTATATCCTTTACGTAAATGTCAGAAAATGCCTAACCGAGTCTGTCTCTATTATCACATGGGACAATGCTTAGCTCCCTGTGTGAAAAAAATTGAGGAATCCACTTATAATGAAATAATTCAAGAAATAGTTAGTTTCTTGAATGGTGGACATACGACTGTGAAGAAGGACCTGACAGAAAAAATGCATACTGCTGCCGAGAACTTAGAATTTGAGCGTGCTAAGGAATATAGAGATCAAATATCTCACATTGAACAAGTGATGGAAAAACAAAAAATGACGATGAACGACTTTACAAGTAGAGATGTATTTGGATATTCTGTGGACAAAGGGTGGATGTGTGTCCAAGTGTTCTTTGTTCGACAAGGGAAGTTAATCGAAAGGGATGTCTCTTTATTTCCTATTTATCGTGATCCCGAAGAAGAATTCCTCACTTTTTTAGGTCAGTTTTATGCAAAACCCGAACACATCAAACCAAAAGAAATTTTTGTTCCAAATAGTACAGATTTGCATTTGGCAACTGAATTATTAGAAATGAAAGTCATCATTCCGCAAAAAGGAACCAAAAAGAATTTAGTAGATCTTGCAGAAAAAAATGCAGTGTTGGCTTTAAGTGAGAAATTTCATCTTATTGAAAGACAAGAAGAACGTACTATTGGTGCTGTAGAAGAATTAGGCGACTTAATGGGAATTGCAATTCCAAGTAGAATAGAAGCGTTTGACAATTCGC
This sequence comes from Psychrobacillus mangrovi, assembly GCF_037104765.1. Lineage (NCBI taxonomy): Bacteria > Bacillati > Bacillota > Bacilli > Caryophanales > Bacillaceae > Psychrobacillus > Psychrobacillus mangrovi. The sequence continues at coordinate 198,186 of NZ_JBAWSY010000003.1, forward strand.
ATATACATGGTACAGATGCAGTATCAGCTATGGTTGTGTTTGTAGATGGTAGAGCTTATAAAAAAGATTATCGGAAATATAAAACAAAAACAGCTGCCAAACATGATGATTATGGAGCGATGCGTGAGGTTGTTAGAAGAAGATACACAAGAGTTTTGAAAGAGAACTTGCCTTTGCCAGATTTAATCATTATTGATGGTGGAAAAGGACAAATAGAAGCTGCTAGAGAGATTTTGGAAGATGAGTTAGGATTAGATATCCCTATTGCTGGTCTTGCAAAAGACGGAAAACATCAAACCTCCCAGTTACTATTTGGAGATCCAATGGAAATTATTCCGATGAAACGTACAAGTGAAGCATTTTACCTTTTACAACGTATACAAGATGAAGTACACCGATTTGCGATTACTTTTCATCGTCAGCAACGAGGGAAACATACGATTGCTTCTTCATTAGATGGTATAGAAGGAATTGGACCTAAGAGAAAGACTTTATTATTAAAGCATTTTGGTTCCATCAAGAAAATGCAAGCTGCTACTAAAGAAGAATTCATAAAGGCAGGACTTCCTGAAAAGTTAGCAGATATATTGATAGAGCATTTTCAGAAAAAATCATTGTCTTCTGAATAATCTTATGTTATGGTTGAAACAATTTAATATTCACTTTAAGTGAAGATAGAGGTGCGAATTGGCAAGAGTACTCAGCAGGAGGATGAAAAGATCCTATAATAGTTGAGGAAAGGGTCGTTCGCCGAAACATAGAAAAGCTTTTCCTTTTCTTATGTTGGTTCTGCATTTAATAAATGTAGAATTGTCAGAATGCAATATTCTGGAGGGCTATCTCACATGGACAATTCTTTTGACCGTGTATGGGACAAAGCTTTTCACAATATGTGAGAAGCTTTTTTTATTTAATTATCGTCCCAACTCCAGCGCCTTTTTATTATGATGCAAACTTAGGCGGTTGCATGGAAAGATAATGAAATAAGGGAGAAGATGTTCATGAGTAAAATTGTAATGAAATTTGGTGGTACTTCCGTTGCCACTACAGAAAAAATTGCTAATGTTGCAAGAAGAATTAAAATGGAGAAAGAAAAAGGTAATGAAATTGTAGTAGTTGTTTCCGCGATGGGAAAATCTACAGATGAACTAGTTGATTTGGCAAACGAGCTATCGGATGCACCATCAAAACGTGAAATGGATATGCTTCTATCTACAGGAGAACAGGTCACAATGGCTTTACTGGCCATCAAATTAAGTTCATTAGGAATTGAGGCCATTTCCTTAACTGGATGGCAAGCAGGATTACAGACAGATGACGTACATAGAAATGCAAAGATCCTTACGTTCGATTCTTCCAAAATCTTGGACAAACTTGCGGAAGATAAAGTAGTAATTGTTGCTGGCTTTCAGGGAATATCCACGCAGGAAGAGATTACAACTCTTGGTAGAGGCGGCTCAGATACTTCAGCCGTTGCAATTGCAGCTTCCATCGAGGCAGAAGTCTGCGATATTTACACAGATGTAGATGGAATATATACTTCTGATCCACGTTATATTAAAAATGCTCGAAAACTAGAGCAACTTGAATATGATGAGATGTTAGAGCTTGCTAATTTAGGAGCCGGCGTATTACATCCAAGAGCTGTAGAATTTGCGAAAAATTACAAGATTCCATTACGTGTGCGCCCTAGTTTTAGTGATGAAGAGGGAACTATTTTAAAGGAGGAAGTGGATGTGGAAAATAATTTAGTTGTTCGAGGAGTAGCTTTTGAATCCGATATTGTCCGTTTAACGATTGAATACGAAGTGCCATTTAATGGATCATTAGCTTCTATATTTACGACACTTGCAGCGAATCATATTGATGTTGATATTATCGTGCAGTCGATCGTGGATGGTGTAAAACCTGCAGTTTCATTTTCTATCAAAAAAGATTCCTTAGCGGAGGCAATTACAGTATTGGAAACCAATAAAAAAAATCTTGGTTTTACATTCGCAGACTTTGAAGTAGGACTTGCGAAAGTTTCGATTGTGGGCTCGGGAATGGTCTCTAATCCAGGTGTTGCAGCTCAAATGTTCGATCGTCTTCGGAAGGAAAATATTCCTGTGAAGATGGTAAGCACATCAGAAATAAAAGTATCAGTAGTCGTTCCACAGAGTGATATGATTTCAGCTGCTACTGCCTTACACAGTGAATTTGGTTTAGAAATTGCTTAATAATCAATAAAAAGCAATGTACAGTTTCGTACATTGCTTTATTTGCATTATGAAATGGTAGTTTTTAGGTCCCATTTAACATGAAAAGTGACAACTCCATTTTTCTTTTGCTGTTCGTCATAGCATTCTGTTAAAAAACCACCAATTTTCTGCTGTTGTTCAGCTAAAAACCCTGCTTCTAATCGATGACTTCTACTTTTCCCGCTTTGCGGTAAATTAAAAGTTTGCAAGGTATAAAAAGCGGAATCTTTTGTCGTTTTATCTAACTTTAAAATTCCCCATCCTGCTTCGTTAAAGAAAGAGGATGCCTCTTCCATCGAATAAAGGGGGAATTTGCGGGCAAGGTCTTTTCCTGCCCAATATAAAATATCTTTTTCATGTTTTCCGAGAATAGAAGCAAGAACGTGATCGCGTAATAATTCATATCCAAAGGAAGTTACATGTGAATGTTCCTTTTCATCCAAGTAGCAACCCTTCTTTCTAATCTATATTCTAATATTCTAGTTTATTTTATCATAAAAAAATTTCCCTTGGTAAGGGTATATAGTATGTGAAAAATTAAACGAATCATTATACAAAAATGAAACATTAAACATTTTGAAAAAACGGAAAGATACCTTGACGCTCTAAATTGTTGAGAGTACAATGGATATGTCATAAATTCGTAACATGATGATGTGTGCACGGAATGAAACCTATTGTTCTATTACAATAGTAATCATTGCGTCAATGTAAATCTGAGGGGGGTAACTGTTTTGTCGAAAGATCGCGAATTTTACTGGCGCCGACTACATTCACTATTAGGAATTATTCCTGTTGGATTGTTTTTGACGCAACATTTGATCATTAACCATTTTGCTACTAAAGGACCAGAAGCATTTAATGGGGCAACACACTTTATGGAGAGTCTTCCATTCTTATTATTCTTGGAAGTCTTTGTAATTTACTTACCGTTGATGTTCCATGCATTTTACGGAATTTATATTGCATTTACTGCAAAAAATAATCCGAAAAACTTTGGTACACTTCGTAACTATTTGTTCATTTTACAACGTTTCACTGGAATTTTCCTTGTTGTATTCATCGCTTGGCATGTATTTGAAACAAGATTCCAAGCAGCTATTGGAGCGAAAGAAGTTAATTTTAACATGATGGTTGAAATTTTATCTAATCCATGGATGTTAGGCTTCTATATAGTAGGGGTAATTTCTGCTACTTTCCACTTAGCAAATGGTATTTGGTCATTCCTAGTAAGCTGGGGAATTACTCAATCTGCTAAATCACAACAAGTTGTTACATATGTAACATTAATAATCTTCCTAGCGTTATCTGTAGTTGGTGTACAAGCTCTTCTTGCGTTCGTATAAGATCCTTCTACACGTTCAACTACTATTAAAATGAGGAGTGAGATTGACATGGCAAAAAGTAAACTTATTGTTGTCGGTGGTGGATTAGCCGGGTTAATGGCAACAATGAAAGCGGCCGAAGATGGTACGCATGTAGATCTATTTTCATTAGTTCCTGTAAAACGCTCACACTCTGTTTGTGCACAAGGCGGTATTAACGGGGCTGTAAATACAAAAGGTGAAGGAGATTCACCAGCAGTACATTTAGATGACACTGTTTATGGTGGAGACTTCTTAGCAAACCAAGGGCCAGTAAAAGCGATGACTGATGCTGCACCTGGTATTATAAATTTATTTGATCGTATGGGTGTTATGTTTAACCGTACGCCTGAAGGATTATTAGACTTCCGTCGTTTCGGTGGAACATTAATGCACCGTACAGCGTTTGCTGGGGCAACGACTGGTCAACAACTTCTATATGCTTTGGACGAGCAAGTTCGTCGTTTCGAGGTAGATGGTCTTGTAACGAAATTCGAAGGATGGGAATTCCTTGGAATAGTTAAAGATAGCGAAGGCGTTTGTCGCGGTATTAAAGCACAAAACCTTAAAACAATGGAAATTCGTGCTTTCCGTGGAGATGCTGTTATCATGGCTACTGGTGGCCCTGGTATTATCTTTGGTAAAACGACTAACTCTATTATTAACACTGGTTCTGCTGCTTCTATCGTTTATCAACAAGGAGCACATTATTCAAACGGGGAATTCATTCAAATTCACCCAACTGCAATACCTGGTGATGACAAACTACGATTAATGTCAGAATCTGCACGTGGTGAAGGTGGACGTATTTGGACTTATAAAGACGGTAAGCCTTGGTATTTCCTTGAAGAGAAATATCCTGCGTACGGAAATCTAGTTCCACGTGATATTGCAACACGTGAAATTTTCGACGTATGTGTTAACCAAAAACTTGGTATTAACGGTGAAAACATGGTTTACCTAGATCTTTCACACAAAGATCCACATGAACTAGATGTTAAACTTGGTGGTATCATTGAAATTTACGAAAAATTCACTGGCGATGACCCTCGTAAAGTACCAATGAAAATCTTCCCAGCTGTTCATTATTCTATGGGTGGACTATGGGTTGATGAGGATCAAATGACGAATATTCCTGGTTTATTTGCTGCAGGTGAGTGTGATTATTCACAACATGGTGCAAACCGTTTAGGAGCTAACTCATTACTTTCTGCTGTATTTGGTGGAAGCGTAGCTGGTCCTAATGCAGTTAAATATATGAGAAACCTTGATACTCATGCTGAAGATATGGACGCTACTATTTTCGACGCAGAAATTCAACTTGAGCAAGAGAAATGGGATAAAACGTTAGCGATGAAAGGTACTGAAAATGCTTACTTACTTCATAAAGAATTAGGTGAGTGGATGACTGACAATGTAACGGTTGTACGTTACAATGACAAACTGGAAGCTACCGATAAAAAAATCCAAGAGTTACTAGAGCGCTACGAGAATATTAATATGGACGATACACAAAAATGGTCTAACCAAGGCGCATCATTTACTCGACAATTAAAAAATATGCTATACTTAGCACGCGTTATTACGATTGGTGCACTAAAACGTAATGAAAGTCGTGGAGCACATTACAAACCTGATTTCCCAGAACGTAATGATGAAGAATTTTTGAAAACAACAATGGCTAAGTTTGATCCAGCTACTGGTGCTCCTATTATTTCTTATGAAGAAGTAGATGTATCACTTGTTCCACCTCGTAAACGTGATTATTCTTCTACGAAAGGAGAAAAATAAAAATGGTTACAGCGACAGAAACAAAAAAAGTTACATTTGAGATTCTCCGCCAAGATACACCTGAATCAACACCTTATTGGGAAAAGTTCGAAGTGAACTACCGTCCTAATATGAATGTTATCTCTGCCTTAATGGAAATTCGTCAAAATCCAGTCAATGCTGATGGAAAAGCGACGTCTCCAGTAACTTGGGATATGAACTGTCTAGAGGAAGTTTGTGGAGCTTGTTCAATGGTTATTAACGATAAGCCACGTCAATCATGTTCAGCACTTGTTGATCAACTGACTCAACCTATTCGTTTGGCACCTATGAAAACTTTCCCAGTAGTTCGTGACCTTCAAGTTGATAGAACTCGTATGTTTGATTCTTTGAAAAAAGTAAAAGCATGGGTTCCAATTGATGGATCATACGAACTTGGAGAAGGTCCTCGTATGCCTGAACGTAAACGTCAATGGGCTTATGAATTATCTAAATGTATGACTTGCGGTGTTTGCTTGGAAGCTTGTCCTAACGTTAATAGCGGTTCAAACTTTATTGGACCAGCGCCACTTTCACAAGTACGTTTATTTAACGCTCACCCAACAGGTTCTATGAACAAAGATGAAAGATTAAACGCAATTATGGGTGATGGTGGCCTTGCTAACTGTGGTAACGCACAAAACTGTGTTGTTGCATGTCCAAAAGGTATTCCACTAACAACTTCAATTGCTGCTTTAAACCGTGATACTACTGTTCAAATGTTCAAAAACTTCTTCGGAAGCGACAACATGGTGGATTAATAGAACAAAAGCGCTTTCTTAAAGCTGAATATAGAGAAATCTGTGTAGAATTTAGTATTCTATGCAGATTTTTTATTTTTTTGCTATAATAAATGAATTGTTATTCATTTATTAGGAGGATGGTTGTCATGAAAGCTAGTTACATAGAAGATATAAAAAGTTGGGAGCAAGAATTTTCTTTTTATTCAGAGGTAAGTGTTCGTTTTTCAGAGACGGATATGTTCGGACATCTAAATAATACAGTGACATTTGCGTATTTTGAGTATGCACGTATTGAGTTTCTAAAACATATAAAGTTAATGAGTGATTGGTTAAATCCTAATACTGAAACCATCCCAGTTGTTGCCGATTTGCAATGCGATTACTTGAGACAAGTGTTTTTCGATGAAAAACTTCGTATTTATGTGAAAATCAATTCTGTAGGTTCGTCATCCATAGATATACATTACATGGCAAAAAACGTGAAAGAAGAAATCGTCTTCACTGGAAGAGGTACAATGGTCCAAATTGATAAGAAAACCGGAAGAGGATCAAAATGGTCAGAAGAAAAATTAAAAGTTTTTAATAAGTAGGCATAACTAGCCGTCACCTACTTTCCCCATGCTACATACGTTAGTAGAAGAGTGGATAGGGGGGCTATGGCATTGTATGATAGTAATCAGCATCGATCAATACTGACGAGCAGGGAACGTCAAATATTTCAGTTATTAGTTGAGGATCATTCTACAAAAGAAATATCTGTACAGTTATCTATAAGTGAAAAAACAGTAAGAAATCATATTTCCAATACGATACAAAAATTAGGAGTATCGGGTAGGTCTCAAGCGATTGTCGAATTATTACGATTAGGTGAACTATCGTTGAATTAATTAGAATCCTTGCCATTTTCCTCAGAACACGTCACAATAATAAATAGAACGAATTGTTTTGAGGAGTGAAGGATTAAATGGCAGATGATATAAAAATTGCACACCATGATCATCATGAGGTTGCTTTTTTAGAAAAAGAACTTAGACATATTTCGGGTATTATCAAGCAAAAAGGGCGACAAATTTTAAATGCCTATACAATAACTCCCCCACAGTTTGTGGCACTTCAATGGCTCTTGGAGCAAGGAGATATGACAATTGGCGATTTATCAAATAAAATGTATTTAGCTTTTAGTACAACGACCGATTTAATCGATCGTATGGAAAGAAGCGAACTTGTTCAAAGAATTCGTGATGATCAAGATCGTCGTGTAGTAAGAATACATTTATTAAAAGAAGGCGAACGTATTATTGAAGAAGTAATAGCTAAAAGACAACAGTACTTAGAAGACATACTAAAACAATTCAACAAAGACGAAGTAGCAAATCTATCAACATTATTAGAAAAATTACACCAAGAGATGAAAAAGAACTGAGGAATTAAAATTGAAAGCCCCGATTGGCGTTATAGACTCTGGAGTTGGCGGTTTAACAGTCGCTAAAGAAATTATGCGACTTTTGCCGAATGAAGAAATTATTTATATTGGAGATACTGCAAGATGTCCATATGGACCGCGTTCGAGCGGAGAAGTACGTAAATTTACATGGCAATTGGCAACTGCTTTATCTAAAATGAATATTAAAATGTTGGTCATTGCTTGTAATACAGCAACTGCCGTTGCACTTGATTCATTAAGCAAAAAAATGCCTTTTCCAGTGATTGGAGTTATTTTTCCAGGCGCTCGTGCTGCAATGAAAGCTACAAAAAAAAATGAAATTGTAGTCTTAGGTACAAGCGGTACAATAAAAAGTGGGGCTTATGAAGAGGCTATAACTGCTCTGAATTCATCGAGCAAAGTTATACCACTTGCATGCCCTACTTTCGTGCCTCTTGTGGAAAGCAATGAGTATGAAGGGGAATTTGCCCGTAATATGGTATACAATACGTTACTTCCATTAAAAAACGAACAATTTGATACGGTCATCCTTGGCTGTACCCATTATCCTTTATTACAAAAATATATTGAGGAAGCTGTTGGCCCTCAGGTGAAGGTGCTTTCTTCCGCAGAGCAAACAGCCCAGGAAGTATTAGAGTACTTGGATTATCATGAGATGCATAATCCACTTTCGGGTTACAAACAGCCGGTATTCTATACAACTGGATCTATTCCAATCTTTAAGACAATTGTCGAAAAGTGGTTAGTACTGCAAAATGCAGATGTAAGAACAATTTCATTTACATGACCCTGTTAACTTGAGAATCCTCGAATAGCGGGGTCTTATTTTGCTTGAAGTGTAATATAAAGGAGAAGTATATGACAACAAGAACTGATGGTAGAAACGTAGATCAATTAAGGGAAGTACAAATAGCAACGGATTATTTAATTCATCCAGAAGGGTCCGTATTAATAACAGTGGGACGAACAAAGGTCATATGTAATGCAACTATTGAAGATAGAGTGCCGCCTTTTTTAAGAGGACAAGGCAAGGGCTGGATCACTGCGGAATATTCTATGCTTCCACGAGCGACACAAGCTCGTACACAACGTGAAGCTTCAAAAGGTAAAGTAACTGGTCGGACAATGGAAATACAACGCCTAATAGGACGAGCATTGCGTTCAGTAGTAGACTTAGAAAGTATAGGAGAGAAAACCATTTGGATCGACTGTGATGTAATTCAGGCGGATGGAGGCACAAGAACAGCTAGTATAACAGGAGCATTTGTTGCTTTAACGATTGCTCTTGGTAAACTGTATGAAGAAAAGAACTTGCCGGTATTTCCAGTACGTCATTATTTAGCTGCAACAAGTGTTGGTATTATTGAAAATGTTGGTGTTGTATTAGATTTAAACTATGAAGAAGATTCATCAGCAGCAGTAGATATGAATATCGTTCAAACGAGTGATGGGGAATATGTGGAACTACAAGGTACTGGTGAAGAAGCAACTTTCTCCAAAAAAGAGTTACTGGAACTACTTGAGTATGGTGAGGTTGGTATTAAGCAGTTAATGGACATTCAACGTTCTGCGCTTGGTGAATTGGCTCATAAAATCGGTGATAAAGGTCAGGTGACAAAATGAAAAAAATAATTATTGCTACTAAAAATAAAGGAAAAGCAAAAGATTTTGAAGCATTATTTGGACCTCTAGGCTACGAAGTTTTAACTTTGCATGATGTTGCGGAGGATATGGATGTAGAAGAAACTGGCACTACATTTGAGGAGAATGCATTGTTAAAGGCGACAGCATTAGCAAAGCGTCTACAAACGATCGTGATAGCTGATGATAGCGGACTAGAAATTGACGCGTTAGATGGACGTCCAGGCATCTATTCTGCGCGATACGCTGGAGAAGAAAAAAGTGATGAAGCAAATATCGTAAAAGTGCTAAAAGAGCTTGAAAACGTAGAAGATTCGAATCGTACAGCAAGATTTGTATGCGCGATTGCAGTCGCTTCACCTTCTATGGAACCAATTACAGTTAGAGGGACTTGCGAAGGCATCATTGCAAAAGAAAAAAAAGGAAGCAATGGTTTTGGATATGATCCGGTATTTTATGTTCCATCTGAAAATAGAATGATGGCTGAACTATCTGCAGAAGAAAAAGGTGCAATTTCTCACAGAGGAAATGCGATTAAAAAACTGTCTGTCAAACTTCCTGAGTTTTTGAAGAGCGAATAGGTAATAGAATGAAATTATTAATAATTAGTGATACCCATCAGGATACTAAAACAATGGAACAAGTAATACAACACCACAAGGAAGTGGATATGATAATCCACTGTGGAGATAGTGAACTGGAATTTTCATACTTTGAAGATAAACCAATTTATGTTGTTCGTGGGAATTGTGATTTTGATTCACAATTTCCTGAGGAGCAGGTTTTAAAAGTAGAGGACGAAATTGTTTATGTTACACATGGGCATAAACATAAAGTGAAATCGACACTTATGCCACTTAGTTATCGAGCACAGGAATTAGCTGCATCCATTGTTTGTTTTGGTCATTCTCATTTAATTGGTGCGGAAATGAACAATGGGGTTCTTTTTGTGAATCCAGGTAGCCTACACCAGCCACGTGGTCGTAAAGAAAAAAGCTATGCAATTGTCGAAAAATTTAAGGATGGATGGAATGTATTTTTCTATTCCTCGGAACATATTATTATTGAAAATATAATTTTAAAGTTTTATTGAAATAGCGTTGACTTAATTCAAAATAGATTATATAATAAATCTTGTCTTTCCTATCTGTGTGGTGGGGGAGTACTGGTCTCAGTAGCTCAGCTGGATAGAGCAACGCCCTTCTAAGGCGTCGGTCGGGAGTTCGAATCTCTCCTGGGACGTAAACAAATAATAATCCAATCTTTATACATCAATGTTTAGAGCGATTGGGGTAAACGTTTAGGATTTGTACCTAATCAAATATCCTTTCTAAATATTGAACGAAAAAACCTCCTATTCTAATGTTTAGGAGGTTTTTTTGTGTCTTAAATATTCGATATTTCCTTTTCATTGTTTTTACTTATAATAATTTGAAGTAATCGGTGTAGTATATTGCATTTTTATTTATTTTCCGCTTGACTTTGTATAGAAAATAACAGATAATATATATTGTCTTCCTACTATTTGGGTAGGCATGTAATATTGTCTCAGTAGCTCAGCTGGATAGAGCAACGCCCTTCTAAGGCGTCGGTCGGGAGTTCGAATCTCTCCTGGGACGTTTTCTATGTATAACCTAATAACATGAAAAAGCGTTTAAAATGTTGTTATATCAACATTTTAAACGCTTTTTCTTTTTGTATTTAATTGCAATTAAGTAATAACGGATATTTTTTTAGCAATATGGTTCCATTGATTAAGCCTTCGAATTTCGCCTAAGCAAAAAAATGTATATAGAATATTTATACATAATCGGGATTGGGGGGCTTAAGTGGATACAATCACAAATTATGTGGATCTGTGTAGAAAAATCGATACTATTGAAATGCATTTACAACAAATTAATGTGGATTTAGAGCTTTGGTATGGGAGAAATAAGCTGTCATTTACTGTTGGTGAAAGCCAGGATATTGTCCATACTACACAAGTAGGTAACATTCAGGATTTACGAAACAAAAAAATTAGGCTCCTAAAGATGCATGATTTTTATTTAGAAATTAAGAGAGAAAAAGAAAAAAATAAAACCATGCTGAAGGGGTTAAATTATCAAATTTCTCGAATGAAATATAAAGAAAATAAATCATACAAACAAATTGCCGACGAATTAAACCGGCATATACAAAATTAATGATGAACGAGCATCTCATAGAGGTGCTTTTTTATATTCTTATTATAATTTTAAGTTTAGTTACTAGGCGTTCTACATTCTTCTTTTCATTCATATATTTCCATTATAATGTACAGAATATTTTGTCTTATCTTTATTTTCGTTTATAATTATTTTAAACCAATAATATTTTCTTTATATCATATTTAGTTTACTAGCATAACTTACTTATATTTTAATAACTTAAGAATAAGAGAGAGGTGTATCTATTTTGAAGACAATTTATACAAATGGCACTTTCTATACGATGAATTCTCTTAAACCTACTGTACAGTCTATCGTTGTTGATAACGATAGAATTTTGGATATGGGAACACACGAAGATATGATTCTGCAATGGGGGAGAAACGGAACACCCATTATAAACATGGAAGAAAAAACTGTAATCCCAGGTTTGATAGACAGTCATCTTCATATTTCAAGTGTAGGGATTAATTCTCTGGAGCTTAATCTTATTGGCATTAAATCTAAAGATGAATTATTAGCTGCAATTAAGAAAAAAGCAAGCACATTATTGCCGGGAGAATGGATTTTAGGTCGTGGGTGGGATGAAAACATTTTTCCTGATAAACGAATTCCTTCCATACAAGAACTGGACTATGTAGCTCCTTACTTTCCGCTTTTTTTACCTCGAATATGTGGACATGCATTTTTAGTAAATAGCCGTGCCCTTTCACTTTGTGGATATCATACCAATATGGTCATTCCATATGGTGGCACTATTGTAACTGACCCTACTAGTCATAAGCCTACTGGCCTTTTGCTTGAAACCGCTTCAACCCTCATTACAAAACATATACCCCAAAAAAGTTACTCCCAGTTAAAAGAAGCCTTAAAAAATGCTCTTCAAGATGCAGTTAGCCTTGGTTTAACAAGCATACACACAAATGACCCGAATTATTTAGGAGGTGCAAGTCAAACTTACAAGCTATTCAATGAGCTTGTTAATAAAGAAGGCATCGGTCCTAGAAGTAATCTTTTAATTGACTATGATTATTTAGAAGAATTAAAAGCATCTAGTATGTTTACAGGTTACGGAAATAATAAAGTGATGATCGGAGCAATCAAGCTTTTTGCGGATGGCGCATTAGGAGGCAGAACTGCTCTTCTTTCTCAGCCCTATGAGGATGATGGAAATAACCTTGGAAATGCAATGTATGATAATGATGAACTTTTTCAAATTATAAAAGATATCCGCGAAAATAATATGCCTGTTGCAATACATACTATTGGTGACCAGGCTTTAATAAATGTTTTAGATATTTTGGATTTATTCGAACCTACAAGATTTAGAGATAGACTCATACATGTATCTATTTTAAATGAAGTATTGATGGAAAGACTAAAAGGTTCACATCGAATTTCAGATGTACAACCAAAGTTTGTAACAAGTGATTACCCATGGATTATAGATAGATTAGGAGAATCCAGAGCCAAGTTTGCTTATCCATTTAAAACACTGTTACAAAACGGGGTATTGTGTGCAGGTGGTTCTGATGCACCAATCGAACCGTTAAATCCATTGTTAGGAATTCATGCAGCTGTGACACGCAAGAAAAGAGAAGAGACTCACGATGGATATAATGCGCAAGAGAAATTGTCCATGTATGAAGCAATTCAACTTTTTACGTTAGGAGGTGCTTACGCAACAAACGAGGAATATGAGAAAGGAACACTTGAAAGAGGAAAACTATGTGATATGACGGTACTTTCACAAGATCCGTTTCGTATGAAGAGTGCTGATGAGTTGTTGACTACTAAAGTAGAAATGACGGTAATCGGCGGTGAAATTAAATACCGAAATAACGAACTATAACTAATAGGGGAGGACATTGAATATGGATGCTCTACTTGAAACAATCGTTGGTTGGCTATGGGGATTACCACTAATTTTCACTGTTTTATTCGTCGGGTTATATTTCACCATTGGAAGCAAGCTATTCCAGTTCGGGTATTTACCTCATATCTTTAAATCTACCTTTGGTAAAGTATTTTCAAAGCGAGACAAGTCGAAAGATTCGAAAGGAATATTAACTCCATTTCAAGCGGTAAGTACAGCAATTGGTGGAAGTGTAGGAGTTGGAAATATCGGGGGAGTTGCTACAGCCATCGCAATTGGAGGTCCTGGAGCAGTTTTTTGGATGTGGATTACAGCACTTCTTGGCATGATTACGAAAACCGTAGAAGTATCATTATCTGTTTACTACCGCAACACAGATGAAAAAGGAAATCCGTATGGCGGGCCAACCTATTACATGGAAAAAGGGCTTGGGGAAGAAAAGAAATTTAAATATTGGAAAGTGCCTGCCATTTTATTTGGTTTTGGAATCTTTACAACGTTTTTTATTACGCTTCAAAATTATACTATTTCTGAAGCATTAAGCTCTTCCTTTAATATTGGCATGATTCCCGCTTCCCTTATTTATTTGACAATTATTTATATCATCATTTACGGTGGAATCAAGCGTATTGGTGAAATTGCCTCTTTACTTGTGCCTTTCATGTGTATGTTTTATGTTATTGCTGGTCTATTTATTATTTTTAAAAATTACTCCGAAATCATTCCTGTCTTTGGTTTAATATTTGACAGTGCATTTTCTGGTATGGCAGCTGTCGGCGGTTTTACTGGTGCGGCTATTGCTCAAGTAATCCGTATGGGTGTAGCGCGTGCCGTGTATAGTAATGAAGCTGGATGGGGAACTTCACCAATGATTCACTCAACAGCGAAAACGGATCATCCTATTAAACAAGGTATGTGGGGAGCAGTAGAAGTTTTTGTTGATACGATGATTGTTTGTTCGATAACAGCTTTTACAATTATCATTACCGGTGTTTGGTCTTCTGGATTAGATGGGGCCGCATTAACATTGTCTGCGTTTGAAATCGGAATCGGTGAATTCGGTCGTTATATTATCACTATATCAATTTTCTTATTTGGGCTTACAACTTCTACCGGATGGTATACGTACTATGAAATCTTATTAAGACACATGTTTAAAGACGAGAAAAAGGTTACGCTAAAATATAAAATTCTAACCCTTTTCAAGTGGCTGTATCCAATTCCTGGTTCATTGATGGTTATTTACGCTGTAATGTATAATCTTCCAGGAAAAGCAGTTTGGTATTTTGCGGACATAACTACTGCCATTCCGACATTTGTAAACTTAGTTGTTATATTATTTCTTAGTAAAAAATTCTTTGAATTACTTCAAGATTATAAGGCTAGATATTTAAATATTGGAGTAGTTGACCCGAATTTTAGTGTCTTTTATGAAGATAAAGTGAAGAAAGGGAATAAGTAGAGAACATTTAAAACCGCAAAGATTAGACTTTGCGGTTTTTTCACAATTAATTATTCATATTCGACAAACATGGACTATGTTCATTTGGCATATCTGGCATTAGGGCAAGGGAATAGTTTTCCCCAATCTATGCCTAGTTTTCAAAAGCTTTTAATGTGCATTATCTCGTACAATCACGCTAAAGTTTTTGCCTTTGTTGTTCTCTTTCTTGTTGCGGGCTTTTTCTTTTTCGTTTTATCCAGGGAAGCTTGTAGAGCGGACATTAAATCTGTCACATTGGAAGGGGCAACAGGTTGTTTTTCATCTGTTGCGGTCACTATTTGATTGCCAGATTTCTTTTCCTCAATTAATTCCATTAGAGCGGTTCGATAATCATCAGTATACTTTTCAGGTGCGAATGTTGTTGTTAACTGATCGACCAATAATAAAGCCGTTTCGAGCTCCCGTTGAACAACATTTTCTTCACTAGGGATATTAGGGACATCTTGAACGCTTCTAACTTCGTCCGGATAATGTATCGTTTCCATCAATAGTGTCTCTTTATATACTCGAACTATCGCCAACTGCTCTTTGGATCTAATAATAATTTTCGCTACGCCAATTTTTCCTGACTCGAGTAAAGCCTTTCTTAAAAGGGAGTAGGCTTTCCCTCCACCGCTATCTGGTGCCATGAAATAACTACGTTCAAAATAAATAGGGTCTATTTCTTCTAACTTAACAAAGTCGATTATTTCTACCGCTTTATCCTCATTTTCTCTTTTTAATTTCTCCAGTTCTTCTTCATCCAAAATGACAAATTTATTTTTGGAGTATTCATATGCTTTTACAATATCTTCGCTTTTTACTTCTTGTTTACACCCTTCACAAACTTTTTGATAACTAATAGGTGTATGACATTCTTTATGGAGTTGTCTCAATTTAATATCTTTGTTTTCTGTTGCAGTGTGAAGCTTAATTGGGATATTAACTAATCCAAAACTAATACTTCCTTTCCAAACTGTATGCATGTGCATTCACCACTTTTTCTTTTTCTTCTTACTATGCAATCTTTTGTTTGTTTTTATGTATTAGGATTGCTAATTGTTCAAAAGCTAAGTAAAAAGAAAATGCAGGTGAAAAAGTTGAAACCAATGCTTTTAACAGATGCAACGGAAATTCCATTAGGAAAAGACTGGTTGTATGAAACAAAATATGATGGTTTCCGGTGCATTTTAGAGTGGGAAAGTGAACCAATACTTAAAAGTAGAAATGGAAAAATACTTAATTTGATGTTTCCGGAGATTATTGATTTTTGCCATAAAATGTATGAACAAATTAAATCTTACTTGCCTATAACACTTGATGGCGAATTGGTTCATTTGACGAATGATATTAATAGTAACTTTTCTGTTGTCCAATTGAGAGGACGAATGCGCAATAAGGATGTCATTCAAAACCATATGGAACAGTTTCCATGTCATTATATAGCTTTTGATCTCCTTGTTAATAAAGGAGAAGATCAATTCGATCTTTCGCTTACAAAGCGAAAACAACAATTGAAAAAACTATTTCAAAAACTACATCTTCCTCTCTCCATAAATTATGAAAATGTACAGCGACTTCAGGCAATAGATGTTTACATGGATTATGAAAGCTTATGGAATCAAATAGTGGTGAATAATGGGGAAGGGGTAATCGCAAAGAGAAAAAATAGTATGTGGATTAGTGAGAAGCGCACCGGTAACTGGTTGAAAATAAAAAACTGGAAATTTGTTAGTGTAATTCTAACCAAATTTGATAAAAGTAATAATTTTTTTCATGGTGCTGTTTACTTGAACAAGGAGCTTGTGGAAATTGTCACTTTTCTTCACGGACTGAAGGAAGAAGAGTTAAAAACATTGTCAAAACTCTTTCAAACCAATGGGAAGAAAGTAAATAAAAATATTTGGGAAATAGAACCTTCCATATGCGTGGATATAGCATGCATAGATTTTGATGGGAAAAGTTTAAGAGAACCAAGATTCCATCAATTTAATTTTGAAAAAGAACCACTTGATTGTCAGTGGCAGCACATGCAAAGACAACTATTTCCTTTACCTGAAAAGGTCACAATAACTCACCCGGACAAACCTGTTTGGCTGGCTAGTGGTGTACAAAAAGATGATTATTTATTTTATTTGCAAAATATTTCATCCTTTATTCTTCCTTTTTTACGTGATCGACAACTTACAGTCATTCGTTATCCACACGGAGTTCCGGGTGAAAGTTTTTATCAAAAAAATTTCCCGGATACAGTTCCGGATTTTATTAAAACAGAACAGCTGGAGGATAATCGTTATGTGATGTGTAATGATGTGGAGTCTTTGCTTTGGCTTGGAAATCAGCTAGCGTTAGAATTACATATTCCTTTTCAGCCTATATATACTTCAAAACCGACTGAAATCGTATTTGATCTCGATCCTCCTTCAGTTAATGAGTTTTCCATGGCGGTTGAAGCAGCGTTAAGAATGAAAGCCATTTTTGATCATTTTGAGCTTCCATCTTTTGTTAAGACTTCTGGTGGTAAGGGGCTACAGATTTATATCCCATTACCTTTGAACGCGTATTCTTATGAAGATACGCGCGTGTTTACAAAGTTTGTTTGTGATTTTTTATGTGAGCAGGAACCACAGTGGTTTACAACCGAACGCCTTAAAAAGAACCGTAAAAACAAATTGTACTTGGACTATGTACAACATCACGAAGGAAAAACGATTATTGCACCATATTCTACTAGAGGAAACGAGCATGGCTTTGTTGCAACTCCATTAAAGTGGGAGGAAGTAAGTGACTCACTGAAACCAGATTTTTTTACCATCCCTTCTGTATTAGAACGTATAAAAAAAATTGGCAATCCGTTTCGAGACATTCGTCAAGTAGTTGAGGAGCAAAAATTTGAAAAAGTTCTACATCAGATAAAAGAGGATTAAAATTACTCATAATTACCATTGATTAAAAACGTATGTTCGGCATATAATAAGAACAAACGTTCTTAAGGAGAGGTTAATGTGAAGAAAGAAATTTCGAAGTACATGCGTTATGGACAATTACTAGATGTAATGTATCTATCGAGAAGTGGTGAGGTGACGAAAAGGCGAATAAAGGTTTTGAAGTTACAAGGAGAATCATTTCAAGCGTATTGTTTTACTCGAAATGCAAAACGAACATTTCTTATGGGCAATGTTCTTGCATGCATCCCTGTCATTAACAGAGAGAAGGATGTTATCTAATGTCTTCCTTTGATGATTTCATGCATGAAAAACTGGACTTATCGAAAGTGCAGGATAGAGGTTCTAAAAAGTGGGTGGCGATGATGTTGCCGGAACATCTCAAGCTTATTAGACAATATAATGACGACTCCAAAAAAATTCCTAAACCTGAATTAAATGAGTGGGATCTAGAAGCTATACAAGAATCAATCGAACTAGCGATGAAAAGGAATGTAGAAGTAAAACTCAAAATATGGAAAGCTGGTGAATTTACTATTTATGTTGGGAAGGTGATATGGGTGGACTTAAATCGAAGAGTAATTGAAATGGAAGATACATTCCAATCATTCTCTTTGAGATTGGATGAAATAGTCGATATCACCGTATTAGAATAGAAAGAAGGTTCTTGCTGTGGATAAAGAGAAAAAAGAGGTAGAAATGAATGAGTTAATAGAAGAATTGATGAATCAATACCCACAACAAAATATAATGGATGCACTCAATTATTTATCCTCGTCTTTTCTAAACGAGGGCAAGAAAAATTCGAAGCAAAAATACAATACATAAAGGTCATTTAGGAATGACCCTTCAGGTTGTAGACAAAAGGAAGTTTGCTAATGGTCTCGTTAATTATTCTGATTTTTACTCACTTTCTATATACTCAAGATTATTTTTCCTGAGTATATAGAAATAATAAAGTAGCATTTTATTGGTTTGGAGAAGCGTCCGCTCGACTCCTGCGGGAAAAGCGAGACAGACGAGACCCTGCAGGAGCGTGTAATAGGAAGGAAGGCTAAGTGCGCCTCTTCCTGAGGCAACGCCTTCATGACCAACATCGTGTTGGCCCAAGCGGCTCGGCGCTCGCCCGCGGAAAGCGAGTGGTAAGCTTCGGAAAACCAGTATATCCTCTATAAAAATAAATTCGAATTTGTCTACAGTCTGAAAGGTCATTTAGGAATGGCCTTTTTAATATTACTTATTTCTCATTATGAAAAACATATTAAAATATGTGTTTAACTCGACTAGAGGTGGGAATATAAATAGTGAGCTTGATTACCAAGCTTTAAAAAATATGAAGGAGGAATTAACATGGCAAACAACCAGAACAATCGCAACAGAAACAACAATGGAAACATGAGTGTCGAAGAAGCGGGACGTAAAGGTGGAGAAGCTACCTCCAGAAATCATGACAGAGATTTTTATGACGAAATTGGACAAAAGGGTGGAGAAGCTACCTCCCAATATCGAGATCGCGACTTTTATGAAGAAATCGGTCAAAAAGGCGGAGAAGCTCGGAGTAGACAGCGTAATAACGACGATTAATGTGTGATGAACAATTAAAAACTAACAACTTAATAGATAAATAAAGTTATATTGTAACTCAAAGACAACCATAGTTGTTTTTCAACTATGGTTGTCTTTTTTTATGATTGAATAGATTATATTGGAGGATTGTTATGATCGGGATTTCAAGAAAATAGTAAGCACTCACCGAATAAAGAGGGAGAATAGCGACCGAAATTGCATCTTCGGGAGCTTACAAGATTAAATAGGACAAAATTTATTCTCAAATTATCCATAATGCTATAAACAAGTCTTCAAAAGTTGCAGGAGGACGACGGACAGACTATAGCCACAAGATTATCGAAAAAAGAGGGGAGGGGGGGGGGTTGGACTGAACCCCCCCCCCCCCT